>JBJEML010000104.1:0-34566 GCA_051879675.1 Lachnospiraceae bacterium
CTCCTGTATCCTTTGGCACGAGGTGTCACCGCAGGGTGACGGAGTCCTGATACCGTTTTGTTTTTATCGCTGTAAAAACAGTATACACCAATCAGCGCTTGTATTCCAGACGGATTTTATCTGCAATGAGCGCAATAAATTCTGAATTGGTTGGTTTTCCCTTTCCATTGTTAATCGTATAGCCGAAAAGTTCGTCGATCGTATCCATTTTTCCGCGGTTCCACGCCACCTCAATCGCATGTCGGATGGCACGTTCTACGCGACTGGGCGTCGTCTGGAATTTTTTTGCGATCGTCGGGTACAGGATCTTTGTGATGGACCCCAGCATCTCAATGTCCTCCACCGACATCATGATTGCCTCGCGCAGATACTGATAACCCTTGATATGCGCGGGCACACCGATCTCATGGATCATATTTGTCACATCGCCTTCCAGATCATGTACGGTCGGTTCTGCCACCTTTTCGTATGCATTTGTTGTGCGGATCTCACTGCCTTTGCGGTTGCGATTGTCCCTCAGTCGTTTGATATGGCGAATGATGACATCATTTTCAAAAGGCTTCATAATAAAATAGTCCGCACCCTTGTGAAACGCATCCTCGGTAACACTCTCCTGACCGACTGCGCTGACAACTATAACCGCCGGTTTCTTTTTGAGCGTGTGATCCTTGCTCATCTTGTCCAATACACTCAGTCCGTCCAGCTTGGGCATCACAATATCCAGAAGCATCACATCCGGCTGTTTTGTCCTGATCAGCTCGTATGCCTCCACTCCGTCCTTTGCGGTTCCCACCACCTCTAACTCGGCATCCTTCGCCACTATATCTCCAAGTAATCTCAACATTTTCTCGTTATCGTCTGCGATTGCTACATTAAATTTGTCCATTCTTGTCCCTCCTTAACGAACTATCGCTATTATAAGAGGTGAAAGATAAACAATCTGTCATTATCTGTCGGCAACTTTTATTTTCATGTAACCGTATTACTCCAACCGCCTGAATACCCATTTTTTCGTCACAATTCACGCAGCATACATTCTGCAAATATCCCATATCCTCTTGTCGGATCATCGACAAATACATGTGTGACCGCACCGATCAGACATCCGTTCTGGATGATCGGACTGCCGCTCATCCCCTGAATGATCCCGCCGGTCGCATCCAGCAGCCGCTCATCCACCACACGGTAACGGATGCCCTTATTTTGCTCCTTCGGATGATAGTCCACAGTCTCGATCTCGATCTCATATGCCGCGCGCTCACCATTCACGGAGCAGATGATCTGCGCGCTTCCCTGCGTGATCTCCTGCTTATATCCCACCGGAATCGCTTCTACGTTCGTCAGCGTAGCCGGCAACTGTTCCAGCTTCCCATAAATGCCGTTCTCTCCGTTCTCTCCGATCGTTCCCAGATAGGCAGACGGGCGGAATTGGATCAGTCCGGTCACCTCCCCCGGCACTCCCCGCCTGCCCTTTGAGATTCCCGTGATCTTCGTCTCATAGATGCTGCCGGTGTCGATCGTGATCAATTCTCCTGTATCTATATCGCTGACACCATGACCGAGCGCCCCATAGTCCTGATCCTCTGTGACAAAGGTGAGCGTACCGATACCTGCAATATCATCCCGCACCCAAAGTCCCAGCTTATGGCTTCCGTCGGATGCCACCTCCGGCGTCACTGCAACATCAATCGTATCCGAGCCTCTTGTGACCTGCAACACAAGCTGTCTGCCGCCGCTCTCTTCCACAGCCCGGATCAGATCCTCCTTCGACGCCACCGCCTCACCGTCTACGCAGTGTATCACATCCCCGCTTCTGATACGGTAGGCCGCCGGAGAGATCAGGGCACCGCTCTGATCCGTGAAGCTGCCGCACTCCACAACGAGCACACCGGAATTTTTCAGGTAGATACCGATGTTCGTTCCCGCCGCAGTCACCATCTGACGGTCCATATCATGTACCACAACCTGTTTGACCGGGATCAGATCAAACAGCCGGCATAAAAGTATCCCGTCACTCTCAGCAGCCGCACCGACGCGCTGCGCGCCAAACACGGGTTGCGTGGCCTCCACCTTGTCGACAGCGATGGGAAGTCCCTGTGCGAATTCTGTCTGTTCGTTTTCTGTAGACACATAGATCTCATCCGGTATATATGCAAATAACAGCACATAGGAATAGACGATCCACGTCAGAATTCCCATGCGCCTGTACCATCTCACTGCTTTGTTTTTCTTCTGTTGCTTCACGGCGCTGCCTCCTAAATATAATGTACGAAAAAAGAGAAGACACCGAGGTGTTCTTCTCTTTTAGTATGAACCGATTTTCTTTTTACAGTCAGGTTTATTTCGCCTGCATCGCCAATTTTTTCATTTCACGCGCACTCTCAAGCACTTTGTCCGTCACAGCCATGCCGCCGATCATACGTCCCAGCTCTGCCACGCTGCGCTCTTCATCCAGCAGTGTCAGTTTTGTCACCGTTGATGCATCAACTACATTTTTTTCAATATAAAAATGTGCGTCTGCCATTGCCGCGATCTGCGGCAGATGGGTAATGCAGATGACCTGATGAGTGTTCGCGATCATGTGCAGCTTCTGCGACACCATCTGTGCGGTGCGACCGCTGATACCGGTGTCGATCTCATCAAAGATCAGCGTGTCGATCTCATCATTCTCCGCCAGCACGGACTTGAGTGCCAGCATGATGCGTGAAAGTTCACCTCCGGATGCAATGTCTTTCAGTTCACGCAACGGCTCGCCGGGGTTAGTCGAGATCAGAAACTCCATCGCGTCAAACCCGTTTGCACTGTAGCGGTCTGTCCGCGTAAACTGCAGATCGAACTGCACATCGAGAAAATTCAGATCCTGAAGGGCCTGTATCATTTTTTCGCGCAGTGTCACGCCCGCCGCTTTGCGGATCGCGCTGATCTGCTCACACAGTGCATCCACCTGAGCTTTCGCCTGCTCATATTGTTCCCTTAATTTTTTTTCATATGTATCAAAATTTTTCAACTGATCAATGCGCGCCTGTTTTTCCTCGCAGGCAGCAAAGACCGCTTCGATCGTGGAACCGTATTTTGCCTTGAGGCGGTTGATCTCATCCAGCCGCGCCTCCACCTGTGCGAAGCGCTCACCGTCAAACTGTGCACTGTCCATATATCCGGTCAGTTCCCGATGAAAGTCCGACAGCAGATCCTCCACTTGTGCCAGCTGCTCTTCCAGCCCTGCGAGCGGCTTATCATATGTACTCACGGCGGACAACTCACGTACACCTCTGCCGATCAGCGCAGATGCTCCGTCTTCCCCGACCGCCTGCTCCACGAGCTGCAGTGCCTCCATGATCTTTTTGCTGTTTGTCATGCGCCGGTATTCGCTCTCCAGCTTTTCATCCTCTCCCAAAGACAGCTTCGCAGCCAGGATCTCCGATACCTCATATTCGAGAAATGACAGTTCTCTGGCCTGCTCCTCCTTATCGGTACACTGCTCCTCCAGCTGTTTTTTACAGCCGGTGTAAGCTTTGTATGCGCCCGCAAGTGAGCGCTTTTTTTCTTCCAGTTCTGCACCTGCATAATCATCCAGAAATTCCAGATGCTTTGATGCATGCAAAAGCGACTGGTGCTCATGCTGTCCGTGGATATCGATGAGACATGCGGCTGCCTCCTTTAATCTGGAAGCCGGCACGCTCTCTCCGTTGATCTTTGCCACGCTCCTGCCGCCAGTGATCTTCCGCGAGAGAATGACCGTGTCATCCTCCGGCTCGATCTCCAGCGCGCGCAGCTGCGCGACCACGGAATCGGAAAGGTGCGAAAAGATCAGCTCTACATAGCCTGCTTCCTCCCGCTCCCTCAGCATGTGCTTATCCACCTTCTCGCCCAATGCGAAGCTGATGGAATCAATGATAATTGACTTTCCGGCTCCGGTCTCTCCGGTGAGTATATTTAAGCCATTTTGCAGGTCTACCTCCACCTCATCGATCAGTGCCAGATTTTTTACATAAAGCGTTTGCAGCATAGATTACTTCCTTTTTTGTTTTTTATGCAATTTTTATTCAGTTGCCAGTTTTTTCAGGCGCGCCAGCAGGCTCTGTGCCTCCGCACTCGTGCGGACGGCACACATGATCGTATCATCCCCCGCAATGCTGCCGACGATCTCATCACACTGCATATTGTCGAGTGCCGCCGCAACTGCCATCGCCATGCCGGACACGGTCTTGACGACGAGAATATTCTGCGCAGTATCCGCAGAGCGAAAACCCTCCTTAAATACGCGCACATATTTTCCGTTCATGTCGCTGCCCGGCTCGGACAGCGCTGCATATCGCTGCCTGCCGTTTTCCTGCGCCACCTTTGTCAGCTTCAATTCCCTGATATCGCGGGATACCGTGGCCTGTGTCACCTGATAACCCTCACGCCGGAGATAATCGGACAATTCCTCCTGCGTTTCGATCTCATAGCGTTCGATCAGTTCCAATATCTTTGTATGTCTGGTTGCTTTCATATTCTCCCTCGTCTGCGTTCAATGCAGATGCAAAAATTAATGATAGGTCTGCATCTTCTTTCTCAAAATCTCCAGAAAACTGAGCTTGCCAAGCTTTAAGATCCGGCAGTCCTCCTGCGCCTGACGGATCACGATGCGATCGCCCACGTTCAACTGCGCGTGATGGTCGCCGTCAAAGCTGACCACGACCTGTTCATCGCCCTCGTGTCGCCTTTCACCGATCTCTACCACAACCTCATCCTCCGCGCCGATGACAATACTCTTCGAGTTCAGTGTGTGTGAATTGATCGGAGTGATCAGGATCATACGGGCCTTCGGATCCACGATCGGGCCGCCTGCTGACAGATTGTAACCGGTGGATCCGGTGGGCGTACACACAATGACACCGTCACCCTCGAAGGTATTCAGATACTGTCCGTTGACATAGACCACCAGGCTGACCAGCTGCAGCGCCCCGCTGCGGTGAATAACGATATCGTTGAGCGCCGTCTGCTCCTTGAGCGGTGTTCCGGACTGGATCACATAACCGCAAAGCCGCATCCGCGCCTCCAGCATGAATTGATCCTCCATGATCTGGTCGATCGCACCAAAGACGGTTGCTTCCTCCAGCTCACAGAGATAACCCAGCGTGCCAAGGTTGACACCGATCAGCGGAACGTTTTTGGCTGCGGTATCCCTGGCCGCACGGATCAGCGTGCCGTCACCGCCGATAACAAAGATCAGATCCAGCTGATCCGGCAACATCTCCGGACATACACAGTCACTGTTGTTTTCCTCGCCACGGCTCACATAATAACCACACTCGCCGCCCTTTGTCACGATATAATCCTGCATACTCTTTGTGAGCATCAGATTCTTGTCTTTATAAGAATTTGTTATAATGAAAAAATGCTTCATCTCTTTCCCCATCAGCTTTACATCTTTTCCGGCTTATCCAGCAAGCCATGTGCCTCCTCCACCGTCTGCTCCGGTGACACCGACTCTGCGAGCGCCCCCTGTCCGTCTTTTTTCAGATGGACGAGATACTCAATATTTCCCTCCGGTCCTTTGATCGGCGAAAATTCGAGATGAAGTACCGAAAATCCCTGTGCTCTGGCAAATGCAATGACCGTTTCGATCACCTCCAGATGCACTTTTTTGTCGCGCACAACGCCCTTTTTTCCGACCTTTTCCCTGCCGGCTTCAAACTGCGGCTTGATCAGACATACCATCTGTGCATCATCCTTCAACAACTCCTTTGCTGCGGGAAGCACCTTTGTAAGTGAGATAAAGGACACATCGACTGACGCAAAATCCAACGGTTCCCCGATATCCTCCGGCGTCACATAACGGATATTTGTCTTTTCCATACAGACAACGCGCGGATCCTGCCGCAGCTTCCACGCAAACTGCCCATAACCGACATCCACAGCGAACACCTTCGCCGCACCGTTTTGCAGCATACAGTCCGTAAACCCGCCGGTAGAAGCCCCGATATCCATGCACACCAGCCCGTCCAGAGAGAGTGCAAAATGATTCACTGCCTTCTCCAGCTTCAGCCCGCCGCGGCTCACATAGGCAAGTGTATTTCCACGCACCTCGATGGGAACCTCCACATCAAAGTTCGCACCCGCCTTATCCTCTTTCTGATTATTTACATAAACATTTCCCTCCATGATCATCGCTTTCGCCTTTTCTCTGGAGGGTGCCAGTCCCCGCTGCACGAGCAGCACATCCAATCGTTCCTTCAAAAGCTTCTCTCCTGTTACATGCCGATGTATTCGACAATTATTTTCTTCACAATGGAAGCCACATCCAGCCCGGTCTCCTCACGCAATCTGCCGACACTTCCCTGCTCGACAAACTGATCGGGGAGCGCGATCTGAAGCACCCTGACCGACTGACCCGTATCCGTCAGAAACTGCGTCACCTGCTGTCCAAAGCCGCCGGTGATCACGTTTTCTTCCAGTGTGACAAGCAGCTTGTGATCTTCTGACAAGGACAAGAGCAGTTCCTCATCCAGCGGTTTTGCAAACCGCGCATTGATGAGCGAGCACTGATAGTGCAGATCCTTCAGTTCCTCGCGCACGGCGAGCGCGGTCGGGATCATGCTGCCGTAGGCAAGCAGGGCGATGTCGGTCTCGTCATAGAGTATCTCGCTCTTTCCGAGAACGACAGGTGCACGATATTCCTTCAAACCGTCATAGGCTTCCCCTCTGGGATAGCGGATCGCGATCGGACCGTCATAGTCAAACGCAAAGCGCAGCATATCGGCAAGCTCCCATTTGTTCTTCGGTGCCAGAAGCACCAGTCCCGGTATCGTCATCAGATAAGAGATATCAAATATACCCTGATGCGTCTCACCGTCACTGCCCACAATACCCGCACGGTCGATCGCAAAGACGACATGCAGGTTCTGCAGACACACATCATGCAGGATCTGGTCATACGCCCGCTGTAAAAAAGTCGAATAGATTGCCACGACCGGAATCAAACCCCGCGCGGCAAGTCCCGCCGCAAAGGTCACCGCGTGTTCCTCCGCAATCCCCACATCAAAAAAGCGCTCCGGAAACTGATTGTGAAAACGCTTCAGCCCCGTACCGGTCTCCATTGCTGCCGTGATCGCCACCAGCCGGTCATTTTCCTTTGCCGCCATATTCATCACCGATGCGAAGACATCCGTGTAATCTGCCTTTGTCTTTTTTGATAACGGCAGTCCTGTCGCCACGTCAAAGGACCCCGTGCCGTGAAAACGCGCCGGATGACGCTCTGCGGGCAGATATCCGCTGCCCTTTTTCGTGATGACATGCACGATCACCGCGCCGTTCACCTTCGCCGCCATTTTGAAGGTGCGCACCATCTGCGAAATATTGTGCCCGTCCACAGGACCGAGATAGGTGAGTCCCATATTCTCAAAGAGCATGCCCGGAATGAAGAGCTGTTTGATACTGCTCTTTGTCTTTCGGATCCGCTTTACCATCCGCTCGCCGTATACCGGGATCTTTTGCAGCGAATCCAGCACATCGTTTTTCAGTTCCTGATAACTGTCCGCCGTGCGGATGCTGTCCAGATACTGTGACATACCGCCCACGTTATGCGAGATCGACATCTCATTGTCATTGAGCACAATGATAAAGTTCGTGTCCAGCTTGGCGGCATTGTTCATCGCCTCAAACGCCATGCCGCCTGTCAATGCTCCATCACCGATCACAGCGATCACCTTATTTGTATCCCCACACAGATCGCGTGCAACCGCAAGCCCCAGCCCCGCCGAGATCGATGTTGAGCTGTGCCCGGTATCAAATGCATCCGCCGGACTTTCATACCGCTTCGGGAACCCGCTCATCCCGCCAAACTCCCGCAGCGTGTCAAACCCTGCCTTACGTCCGGTCAGTATCTTGTGTGTATAGCTCTGATGCCCCACATCCCAGATCAGCCGGTCATGCTCCATATCGAACGCAAGGTGCAGTGCCATCGTCAATTCCACCACACCCAGATTGGATGCCAGATGTCCTCCGTGCACACTGACCTTCTCGATCAGAAACTCCCGGATCTCCTGTGCCAACGGCGCATACTCCTTCGGGTCCAGCTTTTTGATATCATTTGTTTTTTCAATTTTGTTCAATTTATCCATGACGAATGCCATCCCGACATCCTCCGACTGACTTTAATTATTGCGCACGGTCAACATGCGTATCAATTCCTCTAAAAACAGCGTATCGCCCGGCAGCTGCCGCAGCGTATCGATCGCCTCTCTGGAGAGCCTCTTCACCTCGGCTTTTGACGCCTCCATGCCCCGAAGCGCGACATAAGTCATCTTTTCATTTCTGATATCACTGCCGATCGGCTTTCCGAGCACTTCCTGCGTGCTTGTCACATCCAGAATATCATCCTGAATCTGAAAGGCAATGCCCACTTTCCGCGCGATCTGCTCGACCTGCCCGATCTGATGCAGGGAAGCACCGGCAAGAATGGCACCGATCATCAGCGCACACTCCATGAGTGCTGCTGTCTTTAAAGTATGTATCTGCGTGATCTTCTCGATCGTCATGTCTGATCTTCCCTCAGACTCCACATCGATGACCTGTCCGCCCAGCATGCCGTAAATGCCTGCCTTTTGCGCCAGCACCTGCAGGGCACTACCCACACGTGCAGGGTCATCAGTCATTGAAAACGCTGCTCCCGCCGTCTCGAATGCGTACGTGAGCAGTCCGTCTCCCGCAAGTATTCCCATTGCCTCACCATATTTGGCGTGTGTGGTCAGCTTTCCTCTGCGATATTGGTCATTGTCCATCGGCGGCAGATCATCATGCACGAGCGAGTAGGTATGGATCATCTCGATGGCCGCCGAGAAAGGCTCAATGACCTTCTCAGATCCTCCAAACAGCCGGTAACTCTCCAGCATCATGATCGGACGCAATCGCTTACCGCCTGCCAGCACACTATATGCCATCGCCTCCAGCACAGTCTTTTGTAAGCCGTCTATCGGGGGCAGATACTCCTGCAAGATCCGCTCGGCTTCCTCGCGCCGCTCCTTCATCATCTGTCCCATCTTCTCGCTGTCCATCTCGTCTTACCTCCTTGCTGTCCCTTTGACCTCCCGCCTCACAGAATCGTCCTAATTCTCCGCGAAAGGTGTAAGCTCACCCTCCTCATTCATCACAAGCATCTTCTGCTCTACCTGATCGATCCGACTGTTACATGCACGGATGATCTTCATCCCCTGCTCATACGCCGCAAATGCCTCCTCCAGCGGCAGATCCGGCTCCTCCATATGCCCGATCAGAGCTTCTGCCTCTGCGAACAGCTCCTCCAGGCTGCATACTTCTCCGTCTTCTGCCTTTGTATCTGTATCCGGTTCTAATGCTCCGGTACACGGTCTTTCCTGCATTGTTTTCCCTCCACACGGGTGATGACATCGCCCTCGATCATCCGAAGGGTCAGCCTCATCCCCGTCTCTATCTGTCCAAAATCCCGCACGGTCTTTCCGCTTTCATCCGTCACAAGCGAGTATCCCTCACCCAGCTTTTTCAGCGGGGAATGGGTCTCCATCTGCTGCGCCAGAAGCTGCAGCCGATGCTTTGTCTCGCGCAGTGCACGCTGCATCTGAAATGCCAACCGGTCCTCCAGATCGAGCGCATACCTGCGTTTGGTATTTAACTGGTTTTCCGGGCTCAAATACCGCAGCCGGATCGCGAGCGTTTCCATGCGGCTGCGCGCCTGCGTCAGATGGCGCTGCAGCTGACGGTTCAGGCTCATCTGCAGACGGTCGATGCGCTCCCCGGTCTCCTCCAGCTGCCAGACGGCGAGTTCCGCTGCTGCTGACGGTGTCGGTGCCCGCAGATCTGCCACATAATCAATGATCGTCGTGTCCGTCTCATGGCCCACCGCCGAGATAACAGGCACGGAACAGTCAAATACCGCCCGTGCTACGATCTCTTCATTAAATGCCCACAGATCCTCGATGGAACCGCCGCCGCGCCCGACGATCATTGCATCCACACCGAGCGCCTCCAACGCCCGGATCCCGTTCACAATGCTCGCCGCCGCACCTTCCCCCTGCACAAGTGCCGGGTAAAGGATCAGCTGCACGGTTGGATTCCGCCTGTGTGCAATGTTGCGGATATCCTGTATCGCAGCTCCTGTCGGCGCTGTCACGATACCGAGCGTCCGGATAAACGGCGGGATCGGCTGCTTGTACTCCGGTGCGAACATCCCCATCTCTGCCAGCTCCTGTTTGAGCTGTTCAAAGCGCACATAGAGTGCACCTGCGCCGTCCAACCGGATCTCGCGTGCATACAGCTGATACTTTCCGTCCCGCTCATATACCTGAATGGAGCCGTTGACAACGACATTGTCCCCCTCCTTCATGCGGAACGCAAGCCCCTTCCGGTTGCCTGCAAACATGACGCAGGCGATCGCACCCGTGGCATCCTTCAGCGTAAAATAAATATGTCCGGACGTATGATACTTACAGTTGGACACCTCACCTTTTACCGCGATCCGCTCCAACAGAAAATCCTGTGCAAATAAATTTTTAATATAGGTATTGACCTGCCCGACGGAATATACATTTCTGTTTTCTCTTGCCATACTCATCAACGACTATACGATGCGCGCCAGCACACCGTTTACAAAAGATGCGGAGTTTTCTTCCCCATACACCTTTGCAAGCTCCACTGCCTCATTGATCGCAACACCGGTCGGAATATCGTCCTCAAAGCGGATCTCATAGACGGCCAAACGGATCAGTGTCAGCTCTACCTTTGCCATACGGCTGGTCTTCCAGTTGCGGGCACTGCTGTCGATGATGCCGTCGATCTCCTCCAGATGCGCGAAAATATCCTGCACCTTATGCTCTATATAGGCGCGATCCGCTTCACCCGCTGACTCCAGCGTGTCCATAAACAGACGCAGCTGTTCGGGTATTTCTTCCTCGTTGTGAAACTCCGCGCGAAACACCATTTTAAAGATCAGCTCTCTGATTTCTCTTCTCGTCATAACATTCTCCCTTTATAAAACGAGTGCCTGAGAGTTTCCGCAGGCACCCACCTTATTTCTCTTATCTGTTATCTTTTTTTGTCACCCATATCAACACTGGCGATCCGCACATTGATCGTGCCAACCTCGAGACCTGTCATCGTCTCGATGGCGGTACGCACACGCTCCTGCACATTGCCGGAAACCTCCGGTATCGCATACCCGTATTTAATGTTCAGATCCAGATCAACGGTGACAATACCATCCATCACATCCACATGTACACCCTTTGCCAGATTCTTGATGCCGGTCTTTGCCACGATCTCATTGGTGATGTTTCCTGCCATGGAGCCGACACCCTCAACCTCCGTCGCCGCCAGTCCCGCGATGATCGATACGACCTCTTCCCCAACGCGGACTTCACCGATCTTGTCCTCTTTTATTTTTAAAGATTTCCGATTGTCTTCCATGTAAATTACCTCCTAAAGATATACTTCATCCAATCATTTTCTACGATTGTTCCCAGTCTTACATCATTTTACACCATCCCGTCAGAAATAACAAGTAAAAAAGCCTTTGTATGCGCTTGCAGAAAACGGCAAAAATGTATATACTTAAAATTAAATTTTCATTTGAGACCAAAGGAGTCCGGACATGATCGAGAGAAACGACCTGTTTCATCTTTCCTTTTACAAAAAAACACATTTTACCGGAAGCTTTCACGGGATGCGCTATTATATCACAAAAGCAAAGGAAGCCGAGGCGGAGGACGCAGCAGATGTTCTCCGGGCGATCGTCTATCCGGAACCGTACAATTTTGAAAACACCCCTGAGGAAGACAAGACCCACGCGGATTTTCCGTTTACGGAAGAAGGACTTGACAGTGCCTGCAACTGGCTGAACGAACAGTATGAGAGCCGCCGGGATTACTGGCAGCATGTACCAACCTATTAAGTTAAGAAAAGGAGAAAGATACCCTATGAAAAAAACAAAGCGAATCCTTGCCATCATCGGCATTGTACTCTTAATTTCCCTCTACGTCATCACGATCGTGCTGGCGGTGACGGATGACCCGAACACGATGAACGCCTTCCGCGCTTCCGTATACTGCACATTTCTCGTACCGGTGCTGATCTGGGCGTACACCTTTATCTACAAATTATTGAAAAACAATTACGGCGACAAACCGGCTGATGAGTTCACTATACCGGACGATACAGAAAAAAAAACAGAGGAGTAATTCCTCTGTTTTTTTGTTATTCACTCGCTTTTCATTATTTTCTGTAAATGATATCCTCTCTGGCAGGTCCGTTGGAGACCATCGTGATCGGATACCCGATATGTTCTTCGATAAACTCGATATATCTGCGGCAGTTCTCCGGCAGATCCTCATACTTGCGAATACCCTGAATATCACATTTCCAGCCCGGCAGCACCTCCAGTACCGGTTTTGCCTTTTTCAGTTTTGCAGTTACCGGGAAATCCGTTGTCACTTCACCGTCAATCTCATAACCGGTGCAGACCGGGATCTCATCCAGATATCCGAGTGCATCCACAACGGTAAGGACAACATCCGTAGCGCCCTGCATACGGCAGCCGTATTTGCTTGCCACACAGTCAAACCAGCCCACACGTCTCGGACGGCCGGTCGTTGCGCCGTACTCTCCGCCGTCTCCACCGTGATCACGCAGTTCCTTAGCCTCGTCGCCGAAGATCTCGCTGACAAACTCACCGGCTCCGACTGCGGAAGAATATGCCTTACATACCGTCACGATCTCCTTGATCTCATAGGGCGGAATACCTGCCCCGATCGCACCGTAGGCAGCCAGTGTGGAGGAAGAAGTAACCATCGGATAAATACCGTGGTCAGGATCCTTCATCGTCCCGAGCTGTCCCTCCAAAAGGATCGTCTTGTTCTCTTTGATCGCCTCTGCCAGATATGCGGAAACATCACACACATAAGGCTCAACCATATCTCTGTAGCTGTGAAGTTCCTCCAACAGCTCTTCTGGTTTCAAAAGCGGCTTGTGATACAGATGCTCCAGCATGACATTTTTCTGCTCACAGATGCGCTCTACCTTTTCTTTTAACAGCTCCTCATCAAACAATTCGCTGACCTGGAAGCCGATCTTTGCATATTTGTCTGAATAAAAAGGTGCGATACCGGACTTTGTGGAACCGAATGATTTTCCTCCCAGCCGTTCCTCCTCATACTGATCGAACAGCACATGGTATGACATAACCATCTGTGCGCGGTCAGATACCAAAATTTTCGGTGCGGGTACTCCCTTGGATGTGATATCCTGGATTTCATGAAACAGCTTCTTCACGTCCAGCGCCACACCATTTCCGATAATGCTCGTTGTATGGTCGTAAAACACACCACTCGGCAGCGTATGCAGCGCAAATTTGCCATAATTGTTCTTGATCGTGTGTCCTGCGTTGGCTCCACCCTGAAAACGGATGATGATGTCAGCATCCTTTGCAAGCATGTCCGTGATCTTTCCTTTGCCTTCATCGCCCCAGTTTGCTCCAACTACTGCTTTAACCATTCCGATACCTCCTAAGTATTGCAGATCCGCATACTGCAGCTCTGCCAATTTTTCATAGATTTGCATAGAAAAAGCAGGTGTAAAAACCTGCTTTTTCAAAATAACCGTTTTTACTTTCTGATTATACATGATAACTGTAGTAAAGTAAAGAGCGGATTTCCGGCTGGCCCTGCACACCCGCTCCTCACGCCCCGTCAAAAGGCAGTACGCTCCTACAACGATGCCTCGATCCGGTGTGAACATGCTATCGCAAGTGCTCCCGGCCCGATATGGCAGGATACACTTAAAGAAAGCGGATTCATGATGATCTCATGCTCCGGAAACTGCGCCTGTATCTCCTCCCTGAACTGCTTTGCTGCCTCACGGTCATAGGTGTATGCCACCTCCAGATGCATATTGGAACCGGAGGCATCATGAAAGCGCTCCTCAAAATCCTTTTTCATCGCCTCGATCATGATCGACTTTGCCTGCTTGACAGTACGCGCTTTCGCAAAGGCATCCAGCTTTTCACCCTGGATCTGCAATACCGGTTTCAGTTTGAGAAGTGTTCCGAGTGCTGCCGCAGCAGGTGTAATACGGCCTCCGCGTTTCAGATAAGTCAGCGTATCTACCATGATATAGATGGAAGAGCAGAACTTCTCTTCCATCAGGATTTCCCTGATCTGGAAAGCACTCTTTCCCTCATCTGCCAGCATTTTTGCATCGTACACAGACTGACGCTGCGTTACGGAAATGCGCTGATTATCGACCACAAATACTTTCCCGTCAAATTCCGGATCCTGTGATAACATGTATGCCGTCTCGCACGAGCCGGAAAGTCCGCTTGACATGGGAATATACACGATCTCATCACTTTCCTTCAGCAGCTTTTTCCACATATCGGTCACGCTGCCGACGGTGGGCATGGAGGTCTTGATCTGTGCACCCTCTGTCAGTTTTTCGTAAAACTCCTCCTGCCCCAGATTGATCTCCTCAAAATACATCTCCTCATCAATATAAAAAGGCATCGGCAGTACATAAATACCTGCGCGTGCACCTTCTGCCTGTGAAATTCCGGAATTGCTGTCCGTCATAATTGCTACCTTACTCATAATCTCCTCCGTATGCCTGATTACTCGTTAAAAGCTAACATATTATAGATTATAACTATTTGCAGTAGGAATTTCAATATACTTTTTGCCTTACATGTATTATCACATACAAACAAAAAAAGAGCTCCCGCAGGAACTCTTTTCATTATGTACTGTATGGAATTAGTTGTTCATCATGAAATGCAGGATCTTCTCTACATCCTCTTTCTCATGTGCAACGATCTCTAACTCAGGAATATCTCCGTTAGAAAAGATGTTTGCCAGAGAAACATACTGGCTGAGCTTTGACTTGAGATTCAGGCGGTCGCCTTCGCCGGTCACCAGCTCAACGGTTCCGTCACAGGTGTCGATCATCTTGAAAAATGCGTTTACGTCTTTAATGTTCTGAACTTTCATAATAGTTCTCCTTTCTGTTGGTCTGCTCCTTCCAATGAGCAGCGCTTTTTGTTTTCTCTTTCCTGATTACGCCCTTAGTATAACATACTTTTTATGAATTGCAATGTACATTTTGCACAAAAATACAGCCGGTTTTGCCACTAAAACCGACTGTATTTGTATATTTTACATAAATTTTAATAATTTTACATCATTCCCATTCCGGGTGCGCCGCCTGCCGGCATTGCCGGAGCATCTTCCTTGATGTTTGCCACAACAGACTCGGTGGTAAGCAATGTAGATGCAACGCTGGTTGCATTCTGTAATGCACTTCTTGTTACCTTTACAGGATCAAGAATACCGGCCTTTACCATGTCTACGTACTCCTCTGCGGTTGCATCATAACCGATACCAACCTCAGACTCACGTACCTTATTGATGATAACAGAGCCCTCAAGACCTGCATTGTCTGCAATATAGTACAGCGGAGACTCCAGTGCCTTTAAGATCACGTTCGCACCGGTCTTCTCGTCGCCCTCAAGTGTTGCTGCAAACTCGGCTACCTTCTTGGAAGCATGGATGTATGCGGAACCACCACCGGAGATGATACCCTCCTCAACAGCTGCACGCGTTGCGTTCAGCGCATCCTCCATACGAAGCTTGCTCTCCTTCATCTCTGTCTCGGTCGCTGCGCCGACACGGATCACTGCAACACCACCGGCAAGTTTAGCCAGACGCTCCTGTAATTTTTCTTTGTCAAACTCTGAAGTCGTCTCATCGATCTGTGCACGGATCTGACCGATTCTGGACTCAATGGCAGCCTTCTCGCCAAGACCGTCTACGATCACGGTATTCTCCTTCTGAACCTTCACGGATTTTGCACGTCCGAGCATATCCATGGTAGCCTCTTTCAGCTCCATGCCGAGTTCTGATGAGATCACCTGTCCGCCGGTCAGGATCGCGATATCCTCAAGCATTGCCTTTCTTCTGTCGCCGTATCCGGGAGCCTTGACTGCTACGACGTTGAACGTTCCTCTCAGCTTGTTCAGGATCAGTGTTGTCAGGGCCTCGCCCTCAACATCCTCAGCGATGATGAGCAGTCTTGCGCCGGACTGTACGATCTGCTCAAGGATCGGTAACAGATCCTGAATGTTGCTGATCTTCTTATCGGTGATCAGGATGTAAGGATCATCCAGAATCGCCTCCATCTTATCCATATCAGTTGCCATATAAGCGGAAATGTATCCACGATCAAACTGCATACCTTCTACCAGATCCAGCTCGGTCTGCATGGTCTTGCTCTCCTCGATGGTGATGACACCGTCCTTGGAAACCTTCTCCATAGCATCTGCGACAAGATTGCCAACCTCCTCATCGCCTGCTGAGATAGCTGCAACCTTTGCGATCTGATCCTTGCTCTCTACCGACTTGCTCATTCCTGCAAGTGCCTCTACCGCCTTATCGGTTGCCTTCTTCATACCTTTTCTTAAAATAATGGGGTTAGCACCTGCTGCCAGATTCTTCATACCCTCTTTGATCATTGCCTGTGCCAGAACAGTCGCTGTTGTAGTACCGTCACCTGCCACATCATTTGTCTTGGTTGCCACTTCCTTGACGAGCTGTGCACCCATGTTCTCAAATGCATCCTCCAGCTCGATCTCCTTTGCGATGGTCACACCATCATTGGTGATGAGCGGAGCGCCGTAGGATTTGTCTAATACAACATTGCGTCCCTTCGGTCCGATCGTTACACGTACGGTGTTTGCCAGTTTATCTACGCCTGCTTCCAAGGCTGCGCGCGCCTCTGCGCCATATTTGATTTCCTTTGCCATGATGATTACTCTCCTTTTCTATGCTCTATACTAATTCTTACTCTACGATTGCAAGAATATCGCTCTGACGAACGATGATGTACTCCTGTCCATCCAGCTTTACTTCGGTTCCCGCATACTTGGAATAGATCACTTTCTGTCCTTCCTTTACCTGCATGGTCACTTCCTTGCCGTCAACCACACCGCCGGGTCCTACTGCAACGATCTCTGCCTCCTGGGGCTTCTCCTGTGCGGAGCTTGCTAAAATGATACCGGACTTGGTCTTTTCCTCTGCTTCCAGCTGTTTGATGACAACTCTGTCTAATAACGGTACTAACTTCATGTGAAATGCCTCCTTATCATAGAATCTGTTGTTCTCTCTTTTTGCTTGTTAGCACTCATTTATTTCGAGTGCTAATTGCTAAAACATATAATATGTTTTTCATGAATGATGTGCAACCAAAAGAAGTGTTCGATTTAAACTATTTTTCTATCAATACTTCATTTTTTCTCATTTTTTCTCATTTTTTCTCATCTTTTTATTTTTTATACTTTTTTTATAAATGCAGAAAGGGCACAGCTCCTGCTATGCCCTCTCCCTTTCATAATTATTAAAAATTCTTGTTACGTTTTGTATAGAACGCACGAGCAACCAGCTTCATGTGATCATACGTCGGATAATCACGCTTTGAAATGTAACCGTAGTTTACGGTCTTTGTCTCTTTTTTGTCCAGATACAGAGAATAGTCCTCCACACCGATCAGCTTGTCATCCGCATCGTAGAGCATCGCATAGACACGCCCGTCAACGGACTCATTGACCTTATTCTTCTCCACGATATTAAAAGAGATACTGCTATCATTTTCCTCTGTGATCTTTGCCGTACATGTTACCTTTGAAGAAACATCCGTATAGGTATATCCGAGCCAGGTTCTCTCATATGCAGTAACCTTCACGGTTGACTGTGACAGATCTACATTCTCAATGTTGGATGATCCAACATAAATATTAGCATATGCCACTTTGCCTGCGAGAAGATCATACACGATATCCGTTTTCTCTTCGATCACTTCTCCTGCGCTGTCTTTGATCGTATATTTGATCTCCGCTTTATCAAAGGTATCTTTATTTTCATTCTTTACCGAAACAAGAATATATCCGCCATGAGTAAGTACGAGCTTTGGTGTGAATTTCGCATTTTTCACTGTTACGGCAACCTTTGCACTGCCATATTGGGTAGCAATGCTTACATTTGCTTTTCCGGCTTTCTTGGCTACAAGATTCGCATGTCTTTCATTTTCTTTGTCCTTTGACGCTTTCACAACTTTGGAATTGGATGATTTCACGCTCTTAACAGTGCTGTAATCGGTGTAGTAAACTCCCTCACCTTTATAGAGCGTGATACTCTTTTGGGCTGTTGCCGCCTGCGAGATTGTCGGCAGACAGGTCACAACCATTGCAAATAACATCGCCGCCGCCATTAGCTGTTTAAACATTTTTTTCATAATTAGTTTTCTCCTTTAAAATATATTTTCAACCGGTTTCACCGGTTAATTACAACTTATATAAGTCCAAAATGCAGCATGGCACGGTAAATACCGTCATCCTGCAGATCAGAGGTCACATAATCTGCGGCCGCCTTTGCCTCGGTTGAACCGTTTCCCATCGCGATACCCACACCGGCATATTCCAGCATTGCCAGATCATTCACGCTGTCACCCACAGCAAAAGTATCCGTCCGGTCAATGCCCAGTGCCTCGCACATCTTTCCGATACCGGTCGCCTTCGTGTGCCCCTTCGGCACCATCTCAACGACTGCGGAATTGTGGATCAGATAGGTATAGTACTCCTCCAGCGCAGCAAAACAGCCATCGCGGTCTGCGTCATTTGTCGCACAGGAAAGCTTGTTGATCACCCAGCTTCCATAATGATCTGAAATACTCACAAGACGTTCACCCAGCTCACGTTTCAGCTTTTGACCGTAGAGCTCGTCCCCAAAATCCGCGTCATCCATATACAGATACTCCGGTCCCTCCAGAATCGGTCGAAACCCATAGCTTCGCACGGTTTCCACTGTATGTACCGCCAGCTCCCGGTCAATCAATTTTTCATAGATCCGCTTTCCGTCCAGCTCCACATGTGTGCCGCAGCCCGCAACGACACCGTCAAAGCCGATGCCAAACAGATCGGGATGCTGAATATAGGCGCGTGCACGCCCGCTGCAGATAAACGCATAATGTCCGTTTTTCCGCAGCCCGCGGATCGCTTCCACGGTACTCTCGGGGATCTGATTGTAAAAATCCCACAGCGTACCGTCGATGTCAAAAAATACTGCCTTACTCACGATCTGATCTCCAATAGCTTTGCCTTTAGTTCATTTTCCATACTCTGCAGCTCGCTCTCTGCCGCCGCACGCTTTGCGCGTCCCTCGGTTTGGATCTTCATGACCTCATCGAGTGTTGAGATCAATGACTCGTTCGTATGCTTTAATGTCTCGATGTCCACGATGCCGCGCTCGGATTCCTTTGCAGCCTCAATGGTTGCCGTTTTCAGACGGTCTGCGTTTTTCTTTAACAGCTCGTTCGTCATGTCGCTGACCGCGCGCTGTGCCTCCGCTGCCTGCGTGCTATGCTCTACACCCAACGCGATGACCATCTGGCTCTTCCACAGCGGGATCGTGTTCACGATCGTCGACTGGATCTTCTCTGCCATCACCGTATCGCTGCCCTGTACGAGCCGGATCTGCGGTGCGGTCTGCAATGCGACCGTCCTTGTCAGCTCCAGATCATGCAGTTTCTTCTCAAAACGGTCGATCAGCCCTTCATAGTCCTTTGCTGCCTGTGCATCCTCCGGCAGTCCGCTTGCAAGTGCCTTGTTGCGAAGCTCTGCCAGTTCATTTTCGCGGGCATTCTGAAGTTTCTTCTTTCCCGCTAGGATATACATGGACAGCTCTTTAAAATAGGTCAGGTTCATGTCGTACATCCGATCCAGCATCTGCGCATCCTTGATCAGCTGGATCTGATGTGCCTCCAGTGCCGTCGTGATCTTGTTGACATTCACTTCGGTCTTGTCATATTTTGCCTTCAATGCCGTAAGCTTGTTCGCACGCTTTTTGAAAAATGCGCCGAGCCCCTTCTCTTCCTCCTCAACATCAAAGCTCTTCAGCTCTGTCACAAGGTCGGTGATCATATCCCCGATCTCGCCCATGTCCTTGGTCTTGACATTTTCCAGCGCCTTCTCGGAAAAATCTGCCATCCTTTTCTGCGTGCCTGCGCCGTACTGCAGGATCGCATTGGAATTGCGCAGATCGATCTTCTCCACAAATTCGCTCACCATCCGCTTTTCCTCTTCGGAGAGCATCGAATCGTCCATCTCGTTTTTCGGTGCCGGAATCACATCCGCGGGCGCCGTTGCCGTTGCCGGCACCTCCTTTTCCTGCGGTGTGTCAAACGCGCCGAAGTCCAGCGTAGGTGCCTCAGCTGTCAATGTATCAAAATCTGTCATGTTTCGTTCCTCCGTATGAAAAATATAACGGTCAGAGCCAGATATTTCCATCCGCTCTGACTCTGAATATCTCTATTATAACAAATTCCGGAAAAAGCACAAATATTATTTTGCTTTTCCGGACAGGTTCAAAAATCCCCGGCAACTCGGTTTATTCAAAATCTGTATTTTTTGTCAAACCTTCCTGCTGAAGCATCACTTTCATCGTAGAAATATCGGAAGAGATATCCCACGCCGTATTCTCAAAGAGACTGTCAAACAGGTTCTCAAACGCCTCATTGATGGTGTCCAGTGTGTCCTCGATCTCTTTTTTCGTGTTTACAACGTTCGCTCCGTACTCCGGCTGCCCATCCAGATCCCGGTACGCATCGACCAGTTTCGTCGTCGTCGGCAGATAATAGGTCATAAATTTGTGCAGCTCGTCCGCGCTCCCCGGCTGCTTTTTCACCTGCTCAAAAATACGGCGCATGATGTCCTCCAGCTTTGCCAGCTTCTCGCTCATGACTGCTCCCGGAATCGCATCGTTGCACTCATGGATGTGATTGATATACGCCTCACCCTCGGTGAGTATTTTCCGGATCTCATCCGAACAACCCGATTTTTCCTGTTCCCATCTGGCAGTCTCCTGCTCACGCTGAACGCGTGCCTGCTCTGCCGCCTGGTACTGGCGGTAAGTCTCGTTATCCACGATCAGCGTTGTCTGTCCCGCGTCCATATGACCTTCCAGAAAATATCCCTTTTGCAACATATTTTGCAGATCTTTTTGCACGTATGCTTTCTTCTTTCCGGTTGCACACGCCAGATCCTCGATCGCACAGTAGCCACGGTTTCCGATCACACGCACATAGTCCCGGAACCGGTGATTGCGTCCGTTCAGGTTTGCGCCCTTTGTGATCAGACCGATAAAGGGCAGCATCGCAATACCAAGTCCGATCGGCACTCCAATGGAAAATCCCAAAAATGCCGCAGAGACAGCCGTTGCCAGCGTCGCGATACCGAACATACTTGTTCCGACAATACCCACCGCCAGACATGCCGGTCCCGCTGCCTGTCCCGGAAGGAATCTCCTGTAACGTGCCGGAAGCTGCGGACGCTGTTGCATCTGAGGCGCACCCCATATGCCTCCTCGGCCGCCGGGTGCACCTGCGCCGCCTGCCCTGCCTCCGGCTCCTCCTGCACCGCCTTGTGCACTCCACACACCGGCCGCATTTGAAAAATTTGCACCGTGCGCCTTCGCCTGCCGCTCGATCTCCTTTCCGACCTGATCCATCCCACGGCTGATGCTGTTTGCCGTCTCATTGATCATATCGCCGACGCTCTGGCTGAGCCCTGTAAAGTCGCCGGATTCCACCGCGCGCATGACCGAGTCCCGGATCTCTTCCCCGATCTGGCTCCATTTATTTGATGTACTCATGTTCATTACTTCCTTGCGTTCATTGAATTGTTCGGGCAGCTGTCCCATCACCCGAATAGCTATATTTTACCAAATACAAAGAAAAAGGACAACCGTTTTCGATTGTCCTTTAAACTATTATTGAATAGACAGATACGAGTATCCCATCAGGCTCTCGTCCACCTCACGGGCGACTTCCCGACCCTCACGGATCGCCCAGACGACGAGCGACTGTCCGCGGTGCATATCACCTGCGGTGTAAACGTGGTCTACATTGGTCTTGTACTTTCCGACTTCGGTCGCCACGTTGGTACGCTCATTCACATTCACGCCGAACGCCTTTGTAACGTAGGCCTCGCTGCCGAGGAATCCGGCGGCGATCAGTACGATGTCCGCGGGCAGCTTCTTCTCACTGCCCTCCACCTCGCGCATCATCATGCGTCCGGTCTTCTCGTCCTTCACACTCTCCAGTCGGACGGTCACAAGCTCTTTCAGATTGCCGTTTTTATCTTTCACAAACTCCTTGACGGTCGTCTGATAGATACGCGGGTCGTGTCCGAATACAGCGATTGCCTCCTCCTGACCGTAATCGGTCTTGCACACCTTGGGCCACTCCGGCCAGGGGTTGTTCTCCGCCCGGGTATCGGGTGCTTTCGGCATCATCTCCAGCTGCGTCACGGACGCGGCTCCCAGACGGATGCTCGTGCCGACACAATCATTTCCGGTGTCACCGCCGCCGATGATGACCACATGCTTATCCTTGACATCCACATATTTTTTATCCTTCAGCTCAGAATCCAAAAGGCTCTTTGTCACACCGCCGAGGAAATCCACTGCAAAATAGATTCCTTTCGCGTCTCTTCCGGGAGCCTTGATATCTCTCGGATTTTTCGCTCCGCACGCCAGGATCACGCGGTCAAAATCCTTTAACAGCTTCGCGGGCTTTACATCCTTTCCGACATCTGCTCCGGTAACAAAAGTCACGCCTTCCTGCTCCATGATCTTCACCTTACGGTCAATGATCTGCTTTTCCAGCTTCATATTCGGAATCCCATACATGAGCAGTCCGCCGACGCGGTCCGCACGCTCGTATACCGTTACCTGATGACCGCGCTTGTTCAGCTGGTCCGCCGCGGCCAGTCCGGCAGGGCCGGAACCGATGACTGCCACCTTCTTTCCGGTGCGCACCTTCGGCGGTTTTGCATCCGCAAAACCATGTGCATAGGCATACTCGATGATCCCATGTTCATTTTCCTTTGTCGTGACGCTATCACCGTAATTTCCGCATGTGCAGGCTGCCTCACAAAGCGCCGGGCAGACCCGGGATGTAAACTCCGGGAAGTTGTTTGTCTTTTTCAGGCGGTGATACGCCTGCTCCCAGTTACCGCGGTATACGAGGTCATTCCACTCCGGCACCAGATTGTGCAGCGGACAGCCGCTCGTCATGCCCATGATCGTCATGCCCGCCTGACAGAATGGCACGCCGCAGGACATACATCTCGCACCCTGCTCCTGCTGTTCCTCGAGGGAGAGCGGTGTATGGAACTCACGGAAATTTTTGATGCGTTCCTTCGGATCGATCGCCGTGGCGGTCTTTCTCTCATAATCTAAAAATCCAGTCGGTTTTCCCATTTCCTGTTCCCCTCCTTAATGTTTTGCATTTGCATAAAATGCTTCGATCTGTGCCTGCTCAGAGCTTAAGCCCTTCTCTTCCATCTGTACGATCGCCATCATCATCCGGTTGTAATCGTAAGGGATGATCTTCTTGAATTTCGGCAGATAGTCCGCGAAATTATCAAGGATCTCCTTGCCCTTCTCGGAATTGGTCAGGGTCACATGCTCCCCGATCAGCTCCTTGAGCTCCAGCACGTCATATTTGCTCGTCAGCGCCTCGGTAAATACCATTTCCTTATTTGTTCTTGTATAGAGGTCATTGTCCTCATCCAGCACATAGGCAATACCGCCACTCATACCTGCCGCGAAGTTCTTTCCGGTTTTTCCGAGTACGACCACACGTCCGCCGGTCATATACTCACAGCCGTGATCGCCCACGCCCTCTACGACTGCGATTGCACCGGAATTGCGGACACAGAAGCGCTCACCCGCAACACCGTTAATAAATGCCTTTCCGCTCGTCGCACCGTAAAGTGCCACGTTACCGATAATGATATTTTCGTCCTTCTTGTAGGTCACGCCTGTAGGAGGATAGACGATCAGTTTTCCGCCGGACAAACCCTTACCGAAATAGTCGTTGGAATCGCCGACCAGCTCCAGCGTCAGTCCCTTCGGGATAAATGCGCCGAAGCTCTGTCCGCCTGCACCCTTGCATTTTACGACAAAGGTGTCATTCTCCAGTGTGGTGCCGAATTTCTTTGTGATCTCGGAACCGAAGATCGTGCCCAGCGAGCGGTCCGTGTTGGAGACCTCCACCTCAATGACACGCTTCTGTCCGCTCTCCAGCGCACTCTGGAACTGCTTGAGCAGTACAGTCTCATCCTTTGTCTTTTCCAGTTCAAAATCATATACTTTCTTCGGATTAAAGGTAAATTTCTCCTTCGTGCCGACATAAGGGTTGTTTAATATATTGCCGAGATCCACTTTTTTCTGCTTGTCATTCAGATCGTCGCGGACCCGCAGAAGGTCACTTCTGCCCACCAGCTCATCGACCGTGCGCACGCCCAGACGAGCCATATGCTCCCTTAAGTCCTCTGCGATAAAACGCATGAAGTTCACCACATACTCCGGCTTGCCCGCAAAACGTTTGCGAAGCTCGGGATTTTGTGTTGCCACGCCTGCCGGGCAGGTATCCAGATTGCAGACACGCATCATGATACATCCCATCGTTACAAGGGGCGCTGTCGCAAAACCAAACTCCTCTGCACCGAGCATTGCCGCGATTGCCACATCACGTCCGCTCATCAGCTTACCGTCCGTCTCCACACGTACCTTTTCGCGCAGACCGTTCATGATCAGCGTCTGGTGTGTCTCGGCCAGTCCGAGCTCCCACGGAAGTCCGGCGTTATGGATGGAGCTTCTCGGCGCCGCACCGGTTCCTCCGTCATAGCCGGAGATCAGGACAACCTGTGCACCTGCCTTTGCCACACCGGCTGCGACCGTTCCGACACCTGCCTCAGAAACAAGCTTGACGGAAATGCGTGCATCCCGGTTGGAGTTTTTCAGATCGTAGATCAGCTGCTCCAGATCCTCGATGGAATAAATGTCGTGATGAGGCGGCGGTGAGATCAGGGACACACCGGGTGTGGAATGTCTCGTCTTTGCGATCCACGGGTATACTTTTGCACCGGGCAGATGACCGCCCTCACCGGGCTTCGCACCCTGCGCCATCTTGATCTGGATCTCCTGTGCACTGACAAGATAAGTACTCGTGACACCAAAACGTCCGCTGGCCACCTGTTTGATCGCCGAACAGCGATTGAGTCCGTCCGGACCGATCTTCAGACGGTCTAAGCTCTCTCCGCCCTCTCCGGTATTGGACTTTCCGTGGATCATGTTCATCGCGATCGCCAGCGTCTCATGTGCCTCCTGCGAGATGGAACCATAGCTCATAGCGCCGGTCTTGAAACGGGTCACGATGGAATCGACACTCTCCACCTCCTCGATGGGCACGCCCTTCTTGGGATAATTAAAATCCAGCATACCGCGGATATAGTTGCGGTTTTCCAGTTCGTTGACTGCCTTTTCGTACTCCTTGAACATTGCATAGTCGCCGCGCTTCGTCGACTCCTGCAGCAGATGGATCGTCAGCGGATTGTACAGATGCTCATCCGCACCGCTGCGCATGGAGTGGCGTCCGACCGAATCCAGCGTCAGATCATTTTCCAACCCCAGCGGATCGTATGCCTCCGAGTGCAGGAAATTGACCTGCTCCTCGATATCCTTCAACGTAATACCGCCGATGCGGCTGACCGTATTCGTAAAATATTTGTCAATGACAGTCTTATCGATACCGATCGCCTCAAAGATCTTGGAGCCCTGATAAGACTGGATCGTGGAAATACCCATCTTTGCAGCAATCTTAACGATGCCGTCGATGACTGCGTGATTGTAGTCCTCGATGGCTGCATAGTAATCCTTGTCGAGCAGATGCTCATCCACAAGCTGTTTGACCGTATCCTGTGCCAGATAAGGGTTGACTGCACAGGCTCCGTAGCCCAGCAGTGTCGCAAAATGATGCACTTCATGCGGCTCACCGGACTCAAGGATAATGGCAAGTGCCGTTCTCTTTTTCGTAATGACCAGATGCTCATGCAGCGCTGCCACCGCAAGCAATGACGGGATCGCCACATGGTTCTCATCCACACCGCGGTCGGAAAGGATCAGAATATTCGCACCGTCACGGTATGCACGGTCTGCCTCGACAAACAGGCGGTCGATCGCCTTTTCCAGACTTGTGTTCTTATAATAGGTAATCGGTATATCTGCAACATGAAAGCCTTCTTTGTTCATGGATCTGATCTTCATGAGATCCGTATTGGTCAGGATCGGGTTGTTGACCTTGATCACATGACAATTCTCCGGCTTCTCCAGAAGCAGATTACCATCCTCACCGATATAGGTCGTCGTCGAGGTGACGATCTTCTCACGGATGGAGTCGATAGGCGGGTTTGTTACCTGTGCAAACAGCTGTTTAAAGTAATTAAACAGCGGCTGATATTTTCCGTCCAGCACTGCGAGCGGAATATCCATACCCATCGCGCTGGTGGACTCGCCACCGTTCTGTGCCATCGGCAGAATGACTTCTTTCAGGGATTCATAAGAGTAACCGAACGCCTTCATCATGCGCTGGCGCTCCTCATAGCTGTATTCCGGCACGCGCTGGTTCGGGATGCGCAGATCCGAAAGCTTCACCAGGTTACGGTCGAGCCACTCGCCGTAGGGCTGCTTGCCCGCATAATAATTTTTCAGTTCCTCGTCATCGATGATGCGTCCCGCTACGGTATCAACAAGGAGCATCTTTCCGGGGCGAAGACGGTCTTTTGCCACGATATGTGTCGGATCAATGTCAAGCACGCCAACCTCAGAAGAGAGGATCAGCTGATCGTTGTCGAGCACATAATATCTGGACGGACGCAGACCGTTACGGTCAAGTACGGCACCCATGATGTCGCCGTCAGAAAACAGAATGGACGCAGGACCATCCCACGGCTCCATCATTGTCGCATAATACTGATAAAAGTCTTTTTTCTTCTGGCTCATCAGATGGTTGTTTGCCCACGGCTCCGGGATCATGATCATAACTGCCAGCGGCAGAGGCATGCCATTCATGACTAAAAATTCCAGCGTATTGTCTGTCATCGCAGAGTCAGAGCCTTCTGTATTAATAACAGGCAGCACCTTTGTAAGCTGATCGTGCAGTTTTCCGGAGGTCATCGTCTCCTCGCGGGCGAGCATCTTATCCGCATTACCGCGAATGGTGTTGATCTCACCGTTATGTACGATAAAACGGTTGGGATGTGCGCGCTCCCAGCTCGGATTGGTATTGGTACTGAAACGGGAATGTACCATGGCGATCGCAGACTCATAATCCGGATCCTGCAGATCGTCAAAGAACAGCCGCAGCTGGTCTACGAGAAACATTCCTTTATATACGATGGTGCGGCTTGAGAGAGATGCCACATAGGTGACTTCGCTACTCTGCTCAAACACGCGGCGCACGATGTAGAGCATCCGGTCAAAATCAAGTCCCTTCTCCACGTGCTCCGGGCGCTTGATAAATGCCTGCATGATACAGGGCATACAGTCTCTCGCTTTCTGTCCGAGCACATCCGCATGTGTCG
Organism: Lachnospiraceae bacterium; assembly: GCA_051879675.1. Taxonomy (GTDB): domain Bacteria; phylum Bacillota; class Clostridia; order Lachnospirales; family Lachnospiraceae; genus W0P33-017. The sequence goes on from JBJEML010000104.1 coordinate 27,476, forward strand.
GTACTTCACGCCAACCGAGCAGCTCCAGACCCTCTTTCTCAACAATAACCTCAAACATCTTTTTCGCCTGATTGCGTTTCAGTTCATCCTGCGGGAAGAAGAACATTCCCACACCGAAATCACGATCACCGCCAAGCTCAATACCGAGCGGCTTCACTGCCTTCGAGAAAAACTTATACGAAACCTGTAACAAAATTCCGACACCGTCACCGGTCTTTCCCTCTGCATCCTTTCCGGCTCTGTGCTTTAGGTTTTCTACAATCTTCAACGCCTGCTCTACCGTTGCGTGGCTCTTTCGTCCCTTGACATCCACCACCGCACCGATACCGCAGTTGTCATGCTCAAACGCCGGATCATAAAGACCCTGTGCATATTGTTTGCTTTCATCTACCACATGTTCTCTCATACACGATTCCCCCTCGTTCGCTTGCGTTTTCTAACAGTAAATATAACGCAAATCAAAAAATGCGTCTATCCCCGTTTTTCTCAAAATTGTCTGATTGTTTTCTTTTTTATTGTTGTATGGCATTATTTTCTGAAAATATATAAAATTATTCGTTCAGATATGGCTATTAGAAACAATTTGATGTGTGTCCGGAAACAAAAACCTAAGAAAATAAAGCGAGAAAAACTTCAGTTTCACAAATTGTGTCTGAATTGTTTCTCTCGCTTTATTGCATTTTTTGAAGAAAATCAATGTATTTTTACTCTTTTTTGAAAGTTCGGATGTGCAATCCTGCAAGCAATACAACCACGGCAAGCAGTCCGAGCGTCACCGGAACGAACAGCCCATTTCCCGGCTGCATCCATGCCAGAAAACCTGTTTCGCCACGCAGCAACGATATTATATTTGCCACGATATGCCCACAGACCGCCACACGAACATCCTGATAAGCTTCCATCAGGATACCCAGCAACAGACCGAGCACAAACGCATAAACGGTCTGCACGATATTCATGTGCAACAGACCGAAGATAAGAGCCGATCCAACGATCGCCATCGTTCGTCCGAGCCAGTCGCGCAGGTTGTAAAATACAATGTATCGGTACAAGAGTTCTTCTGCAACCGGCGTGATGATACCGAGCGCCAGGATCTCCCAGCCAAGGCTGGAGGAATAAAACGCCTGCTCCACTGTCTGATAGCTGTCTGAAAACTGTCTGAGTTCTGTCAGTGCAAGCAGATTGTTCAACGCAATCCCTGCGCAGCCAAGCATACATACGGCAGTTACCATACCAACTGTCAGCCGCGCGGTTACAGGAGCTGCAAACAGCTTTTTTCCCGATTCTTTCCCTGCCACCCGCCTGTGCACAAAACAGATGTACAAGACAACAAATCCTGCCAGCGAACCAAGTCCCTGCCGTTTTACCGCATCAATCTCTGTCGCAAACGGAAGCAGCCCCAACAGCAGATTTACAATCTGGCAAACTGCAAAATAGAGAAAGATCGGGTAGACAACCGACCATGCCTGCGTATTTTTCTGCATGATCTGATTTTGCTTTTTATTCACGCTCATCCAGATATGCCTCCACTTCCTTCAGCGTGTCGAAAACAGCTACCGCTCCCGCTGCCAGCAGTTCCTCACGCGTACCAAATCCATAGGTCACACCAATGCAGTCGATTCCCGCCTTCGCAGCTCCGACCGCATCATATTTCGTATCACCGATCAGCACGACCTCCGAGCGGTCAGCGACTCCCATACGGCGAAAAGCTTCCTCCAGAACCAGAATCTTTTCTCTTCGCTCCGGTCCCATCGATGCACCGACGATCTCGTCAAAATACTCTGCCACACCTTGATTTTCCAATATCTGTTTGCAACTGCGCTCCGGTTTGGAGGACGCAAGACCTATGATGTAACCATTTTCATGCAAGTGCTGCAATGTCTCCCTGACACCCGGATACAGCTCACACTCATTCATTCCGATCGTATCATAATATTCCCGGTATTTTGCTACCGTCGGCTCAATCTTTTCTGCCGGAACATGATATTTCTGATCAAACATAAGTGCCAGTGGAGGCCCGATAAAGCAAAGCAGAGACTTCAGGTCCGGCTCATCGATACCCAGATATTCGCGAAGCGCATACTGTACGCCCTTCGTGATGCCCTCCTGTGAATTGATCAGCGTTCCATCCAGATCAAAAAGTACCTTTTTCATCAGCGCTTGACTCCTTTTGTATCCCTGTTGCAGATATGCAGCCGGTTGAGCGCCACCTGCTTATCCTTGCCTCCATACTGTGCGTTCGTATCATCCACACCAATATAATAGATGGCGGCCAGTTCATCCCCTGCACTCAGACGCATGCCACGCACGCCAAGCGCCATCTTCTTCTTCTCCGGCACGGATTCGATAGAAATACGAAGAAATACACTCTTTGCAGACTCCATGACGACAGTGGAGCCCGACTGTACCGGACACACAAAGATCAATTCATCACCGTCCGCCAGCTTCGTAGCTGCCGTCGTGCGCTTTCCAACCTCAAACTCCGCGCCATCCACCAGCTTTAACATGGAAGTCTTTGTTCCAAATATTAACTTTTGATTCAATAAATTGCCCATTGCATCCAGATAAATAAAGTTTTCAGTCTTGCTGTCATAGTTGCTGAGATTGTCGATGGGTTTCCCCTTTTCCCGGAACTTTCCGAAGGGCAGATCCAGTACCTTCAGCAGATGCATATTTCCGGTGTTTGTAAAAATACAGATCCTATCCGTATTTTTGCACGTGATCGTATAACGGCTTTCACTGTCAGCGGCTTCTTTGTTACGCTCATACGTAGGAACATCTACTGCCTTTGCATAGCCGAACCGGTCAATGAGTACAACCACATCCATCTCCTCCAGCTTCGGTTCCTCCACGACTGCCTCCGCCACATTGTCGATCTCGGTACGGCGCGCTCTGTCGTACTCCTTTTTAAAGCCGTCCAGTTCCCTGATGATAACCTTTGCCATCGCCGCGCGGCTGCTTAAGATCTTCTCGTACTCCGCGATATTTTTCATCGTTGCATCGTGCTCCTTTAAGAGCGCTTCAATCTCCAGACCGATCAGCTTGTACAGACGCATCTCCAGAATGGCTGTTGCCTGTCGCTCCGTAAAGCACAGCTGCTTTGCATCTTTTTCCGATTCTTTATGTTTAAATTTAATATTCGTCGTGTCTCCGGTCATCAGGCATGCTTTCGCGTCCTTGATATTTTTACTTCCACGCAGGATCTCGATGATCAGATCGATCACATCACACGCCTTGATCAGACCCTCCTGTACCTCCTGCTTCTCCAGTTCCTTCGCCAGCAGTGTCTTGTACTTTCTGGTCGCGAGCTCATACTGAAATTCCACATGATGGCGGATCATCGGAACGAGTCCCATCGTCTCCGGCTTGCCGTCTGCCACCGCCAGCATATTGACACCAAAGGTATCTTCCAGCTTTGTCTTCTTATATAGAAGGTTGCATATATTTTCCGCATTGGCACCCTTGCGCAGCTCAATCACAATGCGGATACCCTCCTTGGAGGACTGGTTGGAAATGTCTACGATATCATTTGTGAGTTTTTTCTCCACCAGTGCGTAGACATCATTCAAAAACTTGCCGATGCCCGCGCCGATCATTGTATAAGGGATCTCCTTGACAACAAGACACTCCTTGCCGCCCTTCATCTTTTCAATCTCAACCTTGCCGCGGATCTTGATCTTTCCGACTCCGGTCGAATAGATGCTGCGCAGCTCATCCTGATTTGTAACGATGCCTCCGGTCGGAAAATCCGGTCCCTTGATGTACTGCATCATCTGCTCGGTATTGATATCCGGATCTTTCATATATGCCTTGACGCCCTCGATCACTTCGCCGAAATTGTGGGGTGGAATCGAAGTGGCCATTCCGACAGCGATACCCTCCGCGCCGTTGATCAGGATATTCGGCACCTTGACCGGAAGTACCTCGGGCTCTTTTTCCGTCTCATCAAAATTCGGCACAAAGTCCACAACATCCTTATCCAGATCTGCCAGATATGCCTCCTGCGTAATCTTGTGCAGTCTGGCCTCGGTATAACGCATCGCAGCTGCGCCGTCGCCCTCGATCGATCCGAAGTTGCCGTGACCATCCACGAGGGGAAGACCCTTTTTGAAGTCCTGCGACATCACAACTAATGCCTCATAGATAGAGCTGTCGCCATGCGGATGATATTTACCCATCGTATCGCCGACGATACGTGCACTCTTACGATACGGCTTATCATATCGTATACCGAGCTCATACATATCATAGAGCGTTCTCCGCTGTACCGGTTTTAACCCGTCGCGCACATCCGGCAGCGCACGGGCAATAATGACGCTCATCGCATAATCGATATAAGACTTTTGCATTACCTCCGAGTACTCGGTCCGTATCAGTCTCTCTTCTGCTTCCATTTGTTTAATCTCCCCTTAATAAAACTCGCAGTTGTTCAGTGCTTTTCAGTTACACATCTAACTCCGCATCTCTTGCATGCTCGTAGATAAATGCCTTTCGCGGCGGTACATCCGTGCCCATGAGCATCGCCGTCACATCACTCGCCATTCGTCCGTCCTCGATCTCTACCTTCTTTAACATACGTGTCTCGGGATTCAGTGTCGTCTCCCAGAGCTGTTCGGCATCCATCTCACCCAAACCTTTATAGCGCTGCAGTGTAAAGCTGCCCGTGTGGGTCTTGCGATACTTCTCCAGTGCCGCATCGTCATAGAGATATTCCTCCTCGCCCTTTTTTGGCATCGCCTTGTAGAGCGGAGGCATCGCAATATAAACATGTCCCTCAAAGATCAGCTCCGGCATAAAGCGATAGAACAAAGTTAAAAGTAAAGTTGATATATGTGCACCGTCCACATCGGCATCTGCCATAATGATGATCTTGTCATAACGAAGCTTGCTGATATCAAAATCGTTACCATAGCCCTCGGAAAAGCCACAGCCAAAGGCATTGATCATCGTTTTGATCTCCGCGTTGGCCAACACCTTGTCGATGGAAGCCTTCTCCACGTTCAGGATCTTTCCGCGGATCGGCATGATCGCCTGATACATACGGTTTCTCGCCATCTTTGCAGAGCCGCCCGCAGAATCTCCCTCCACGATAAAGATCTCGCACTTGGAGGCATCTCTGGACTCACAATTCGCAAGCTTTCCGTTCGAATCAAACGAAAACTTCTGCTTTGTCAAAAGATTTGTCTTTGCACGCTCCTCTGTCTTGCGGATCTTTGCAGCCTTCATTGCACAGTCAATGACAGCCTTTAATGTTTCCAGATTCTTATCAAAATATAGCTGGATCTCCTCGCCGGTCACCTTGGATGTCACCTTGGCAGCATCCTGATTGTCCAGCTTCGTTTTTGTCTGTCCCTCAAAGCGCGGATCCGGATGTTTGATGGAGATCACGGCAGTCATTCCGTTTCGCACATCGGTTCCGGTAAAGTTGGCATCCTTTTCCTTTAAAATGCCAAGCTCTCTGGCATACTGGTTGATGACCGTTGTAAACACCGTCTTGAAGCCGGTGATATGCGCGCCGCCCTCCGCGTTATAGATATTATTACAAAATCCCAGTATATTTTCGTGAAATTCGTTTGTATATTGAAATGCTGCCTCCACTTCAATGCCGTCGCTCTCGCCCTTGAAGTAGATCACATCATGGATCGTCTCGAGATTTTTATTCAGGTCACGCACAAATCCGGTGATTCCCTCCGGTTCATGGAATTCAATATGTTCCGTTGTCTCACCGCGCTTGTCCTCATAAACAATAGTTAGATTTGGATTTAAATATGCCGTTTCGTGCATACGGCTCTTGACATCATCTTCTTTGAATCTGGTTTTCTCAAAGATCTCCGGATCGGGCAGGAAATTGATCTTCGTCCCGGTCTTTCTTGTCTTTCCGATCACCGGAAGCAAACCTTTTTCCAACGGGATCACCGGGTTGCCCCGCTCATAGCGGTCATGGTGCACAAAGCCTTCCCTGCTGATCTCCACATCCATATAGGTGGACAGTGCATTTACAACCGAGGAGCCGACACCGTGAAGTCCACCACTCGTCTTATAGGCATCATTGTCAAATTTTCCGCCGGCATGCAGGGTCGTAAAGACCAGCCGTGCTGCGGAAACGCCTTTTTCGTGCATCCCCACGGGAATACCGCGTCCGTTGTCCTCCACCGTACACGAACCATCCGCCTCCAGTGTCACACGAATGATATCACAATAACCCGCCAGATGCTCGTCCACAGAATTGTCAACGATCTCATAGATCAAATGGTTCAGACCTTTTCTTGATACACTGCCGATATACATACCCGGTCTTTTACGAACTGCCTCAAGTCCTTCCAGCACCGCTATGCTGCCGGCATCATAACTGCCCTTTGCCATAGTCTTTACTCCCTTTCTATATCTCGTACTACTTCGAAGATTATAACACAACTTATTGTACGACGTAAAGAATTTTTTTGCGTTTTGTCGAACATCTGTTTGTGTTTTATTTCCCAATATTTTACAGTTGTTTTTTTTCATAATTTGCTGGTAAAGTATGTCTGGAAATCAGCAATTACATTTTTAGCTATTTTTTACATATTTATACTGCTTTTTTACAAAAAGTATGTTACAATTACATAAATATATATTTTAGGGGGTACATATGGAAAAAGAAATGATTGCCATGCTTTTAGCTGGCGGACAAGGCTCCCGGTTATACGCTTTGACCGAGAAGCTTGCAAAACCTGCCGTTCCTTTTGGCGGCAAATACCGGATCATTGATTTCCCGTTGTCCAACTGTGTGAATTCCGGCATTGATACCGTCGGCATCCTGACACAGTATCAGCCCTTGGTGCTGAATGAATATATCGGCAACGGACAGCCGTGGGATCTCGACCGCCTTCACGGCGGTGTCCACGTTCTTCCGCCCTACCAGAAGGCATCCGGCTCTGACTGGTACAAAGGCACAGCAAATGCGATCTGCCAGAATATTTCGTTTATTGAGCGCTACAATCCGAAATATGTCATCATTCTTTCCGGTGACCAGATCTGCAAACAGGACTACAGCGATTTTCTGCGTTTTCACAAGGAAAAAAATGCCGAATTTTCCGTTGCTGTCATGGAAG
>JBJEML010000105.1:0-6573 GCA_051879675.1 Lachnospiraceae bacterium
ATTTTTTCGTGGTTTTACCGACGGTTGCGGATATGACCGCATTGCCGGGGGCCTTGGCAGATACTTTGCCCTTTTTGGATACGGTGGCAACTGTTTTTTTATTTGTTTTCCAGGTTACTGTCTTTTTGGTTCCGGTCAGCTTTAATGTAGCGCTCTGACCCTCCAGAAGTGACAGGGATGATCTGTTTAGTTTGATCGCAGCCTGTGTATCTGATCCCCGCGCGCAGGTAAAACACAGCACGAGCGCGAAAAACAGCAATGCGGATTTCCATTTTTTCATGTAAAAAACCTCCTTCTGATACAGCGTTGTGACGATTCGGACACCGCCCTGATCTGTCTTTACTTCGAATAGTTACAAATATTATAACACAATTGTAGCGGAGTGTGTTATAATATTGTAGACTTATTGATACATAGCTGAAATTTGGAAAGCGAGGAAGCAGACATGAAGCAGAGATTTTTAGCAGGCGTGTTGGTGGCAGCTCTCGCTGTAAGTGTACAAGCCGTTCCGCTGCAGTCGGTACAAGCTGCGCAGGTGCGTGCGGAAGAGACTTCGCAGTTGTTAGAGTCAGCAATGGAAGAGTTGGAGGAGGGCACCTATGTAAAGGGCGAGGCGCTCGTTTCCATGAAGGCAACCGATGCTGTTGCGCTTGCGAAAGAGGGAACTTACCGTTTTGATGCGCACGTGCAGGTGGAATCAGTGAACGATTTCGGAGTGGATGATCAGACCGGAAAAGAGAACTATATCGTCCATCTGACATCGGATAAATATACGACAGAGGAACTGATGGAGCTGGCGCTCTCCCAGTATTATGTGGACGGTGTATGCGCCAATCAGTATGTGCATCTGTGTGCGTCAGATCCCTATCGGGATGCACAGTGGTATCTGGACGGTTCCGGCACACAGAGCAAAGGAATCCGTCTCTCAAAACAGGATGTGACAAGCAAAAAAATGCCTGTCATCGCGGTGATCGATACGGGTGTCAACTATGAGCATCCGGATCTGGCAGGCAGTATGTGGAACAATCCGTATCCGGGCAAACTATCCGGAACCTGTGGTTATGACTTTGGAGATGATGATGCGGATCCGATGGACGAAAACGGGCATGGTACGCATGTGGCCGGTATTGCGGCAGCGAAGAGCGGTAATGGTATCGGGATCACCGGGGTATCGACAGCGAAGATTATGGCGCTCAAGACATGCAGCGGTAATAGTGGAGAAATGACGGAAGCAGCGATCATCAGCGCTTTTGAGTATATTCGTAATGCGCTCGAAGCAGGGGTTAATGTGAAAGCAGTCAACTGCTCCTGGGGCGGTACTTACGATCCGAACGGGATTTTGAAGAGCGCCGTCAATGCGGTCGGGAAACTTGGTGCACTCACTGTATTTGCAGCGGGTAATGATCATGTGAACTGGGACAATGTGCGAGGAATTTCAATGATACCATATTGCATGGACAGCACGTATACAGTGATCGTCGGGGCATCTGATGAACAGGATCATGCAGCTTATTTTTCAGACTACGGTGAGGACTCTGTAGATTTGTTTGCACCCGGAAACAATATATTTTCTACCTATACAAAAGTTTCCTATCTGCCGGATATCAATGACAGGGAACATCTGAAAAATACAAAGATATATTTTAATCAATGCAGTGATGCGCCGGAGAACCTGCTGCCACAGGGGCAGACATGGGAGAACTATTATACCGCACAGGAACTGGGACTCAAAACTAACTACTCGGTCAGCATAACTCCTTTGCAGGATGGAGATGGCGGTTACCTCAGGCTGGGCATTAAACGAAACAGTTTTCCGCCGATACCGGGCGGTGAGATTGCCGGTTCCATTTACGTGGATGTGACCCAATTGGATCTGGATCCCAATGGGATTTATTTTGTAGATTACAGGGAAGGCGAGGAAGCGGATGGCAGTATCACCTGGCGTGAGGGAAGTATGATAAGCAGTCCGCAGGACTCGCGTCTGGTATCTTCCAACGGCAGAATGTATATGCGGATCGTGGGTCTGTCTATTTCGCCTGCTATGACCGGATCCGAATTGATCTGGTATCTTGACGATATGAAAATTTCTGTGTTGGATATGGATCCGGTGGCTTTTGGTGCGTACACATATTCCAGCGGAACTTCTATGGCGGCGCCGATTGTCAGTGCAGCTGTGGCGACGCTTGCGGCAGCAAATCCGACACTGCAGGCGGAAAGTCTGCGAAGTCTGCTCATAAAGAGCGTGCGGAAAGTAGATGCACTGGCCGACAAATGTAAGACCGGCGGCATCATTGATCTTTCAAAGTTGACGACCGTGGCAACAAAAGTGTCCCTAAACAAAACAAGTGCTACGCTCCGTTACGGAAAAACGCTCACGCTCAAAGCGAAGGTATCACCCACGTATGTAACAAATGCAAAAGTCACCTGGAAATCAGGCAATACAAAGTATGCGACTGTGAGCAGTAAGGGTGTGGTCAAGGCGAAAAAGGCAGGCATCGGGCATACGGTTACGATCACTGCCACAGCGGCGGACGGAAGCGGTAAAAAGGCAGTGTGTAAGATCAAACTGAAAAAGTAACAGGGGGATTGCAATATGAAAAAAATGATTCGTTTTCTGACAGGATTCATTCTGGTCATGGGAATTGTTGCCGGAGCTGTGGCAGGTATGCCTGTTACGACCTATGCGGCGAGTGTTTTTGTGGATAAATCTTCCGATATGATCGGGCAGGGAGGATATATCTATTATATCCGGACATCAACAAAGGATGGCAGTTCGTCGATCTGGCGGATGAAGGTTGTGGACGGAGAAAAGTCAAAGGTCATTTCAGAACCAAACCGGATCGACAACATGGTCGCATCCGGGCAGCAACTGTATTATACGGCGGCAAACAACGATTCACAGCGGGAAGTACACACCTGTCGGCTGAATGGTGATGATGCGCAGATGATCTGTGAGGGCACGGTCTGTTATGCGGACAGCGAGAGTGTCTATATCCGGAATGAGACAGGTGGTCAGGAGGTCCTGTATGCGAAAGACATCCTAAGCGGAGTGGACACGGTGATCAGGACGATGAAAGCAGGCCAGATGATCGGTTACGTGTGCAACATCGGCAGTGACAGCTATTATGATGTCTATGATCCGGCCACGGATAAACTGGTATTGTATCGCCTGAATACAGCTACAAAAAAGCTGATCCGCGTCGCTGCGGAAAAGCGAATGGTAGAGGGCTCGGCCGGGGCACTTCAGGTGTCGGATGTCAAACAGATCGAAGGGGAGCTATACTATGATTTTGGCTCCTATGAGGGCAGCGGCTGCTTCTGGAACGGTACGATCAAAAAGCTGACAGTAGACGGCAAAAAGAAAACGGTAGCAAAGCTTGTGGATGATGAAAAGATCATAGCAGGCAGCCGTGAACTGTATTTTTCCACCCTGAAGGGGGATACCTATAAATACAATTTAGCGACCGGAAAGAAGACAAAGTATTCATTGAGATTTGAGAATGGTATCAGCTATACGGTGCTTGGCGACAAGACGTATATGGCAGACACCTCCAATAAGAAAAAGATTTTGATCTCACGTTTTACCTCCGGTACAGATCGTCAGACGCTGACAAAAAATTTTATTTCCATTGATTTCAAACAAAAGGCAGATGTATCCTACGCCGTCAGCATGAAGCAGGTCGGCATCTACAATCTGGTCTGTGTGACCGGAACGGATTTTACAGACCAGAAGTATGGCTGGCGCGGAAAGACGGTCAGCATCAACTGGTATGTCACCGATAGAGGAGCGGGAACCCTGCTCGGATCATTTCGATGAGTATGGCTGACAGAGAAAGCGAAACGGAAAGGAACAAAAGGCGATGACAGATAATCAGACACGGATGAAGGAGATTGAAGGACTGTTAGAGACATATAAAAAAGGAATGACACCGGAGCAGTCAGGAGAACTGGTAAACAAGATGCAGGATGTGCGTTTTATCGTGCCGGTGACCTTTCCGCAGGATGAGACGCTGGCTGCGATGCAGGCGGAGCTTGCGCGTACGGGTCAGCCGGTGCGGCTACCGAAGGATGCAAAGCCGATTCCGGTGCTTATCCAGAATCCGAAAAAGGAACAGTTTCTCGCAATCTATACATCACTGGTCCAATTGCCAAAGGATGCAAAGCATAATGGTGTTATTGAAATGACATTTGACACCTGTATGAAATACGCAAAGGATGCAAAAAGCCCGGTAGCAGGTCTGGTGGTGAATCCGTTTTCCAATAATTTTATTATCAGGCCACAGATAGAGCAGCAGGTGACGCCGGAACAGTTTCACAGGCTGGCGCGAAAAAACGTGGAGTATGTGCTCCTGCCGCACAGTATCTATACAAAAGGTAAGGAATATTTCGACAGCATTGACACGGATGTCCTGTTTCAGTATTTCAAGGATCAGTATCAGAACAAGCTGCCGATTCCCTATACAAAGGATGATTTTGAGGTCATGCAGCTGGCGATCAGTCCACAGCTCGATCTCATTCATATGTCTATGCCGACAAAAAAACTGGAGCAGGGAGGTTGTCTCCGCGTTTATGCTACGTGGCACAAGGGTGCGGATCACGCGGGCTACTATATGATCGTGCGCGGCGAGAACAGATCGGAGCGTCAGTTTATATATATGGACGACACGGGGAAATCCACTGACCTTGGCGAGGCACCGGTGGAAAGCGTGGAAATGCAGCAGATCATGGATCTGGAGCTTGCACGTTATGAAAATCAGTAATCAAATATATTTAGAAGGGAAAAGAAAGAAATGGCTGGAATCATATGGTTTGTGGTTGTGTTATACATTGTGATCCGTTGTGTGAAGGACACCAAAAAGAGAAACGGACAGGCAAAACCGAATGTGCCGCGTCAGCCGGTACAAAAAAAACAGCAGGATTATGTGCAGATGAATCGCAGCAATCCGATGCAGACCGGGGGAAAATGGAGCAATCCACAGCCTCAGGCGCAGCGGAAAGCATCGCAGCAGTCGGGACGTACGACGCAGCAGAGGGCGACGCAAAGACCTCCGCAGGAAAATTCTATTTTACAGAAGGCGAAAGCAAATGCTTCACGGCAATTTGACGACGACACGCTGGAGGCACGCGGCAGCGCAGATCTGAATCGTGTGCCGCTCGGTGATGAGATCATGAAGGACAAGGCGAAGGCGCGTCATATCCACAGCGAACATGAGGAGATGCATGGTGCGGAGCTCAGCAATCAGCCCGGTGTGGATGACTTCGACACATATCATCTGATCGATGAGGTGAATGATCTGATCGTAAAGGGCTATAGCGGTAATCTGGAATTTGAGCGCGACTTTCTGTCGGAAGCCACGGATATGCTGAACCGGATGTATGGCTGATGTGCTGCCTGCGGGGGTACGCGCTGAAAGAAGAATGACTTGGATATTGGTAAACCGGAGGAAGTTTTATGAAACTGAACAGAGAACAGAGTCAAGCAGAAGAGAAAGCAGCCGAAGGAGCGGTGACAAATGAAAAACCGGCACAGTTTGATGCGCTGATGGCGTTTCTGGATGCAGATACTTATGAAGAAAAGCTGGACATCCTGTATCGGATGCAGCCGGATCTGAATGATTACCTGATCGATACGATGGCGGTCTCTTTAGACGTGGTGATCCCGGAGGGAGACATTGATGAGCGTTATCGACAGCTCAAGGGTTGTCTGCAGGCAAAGCAGAAGTATGAGATCAACCGGTTTCGATAAAAGATTGCCGGGATTTTGAAGATCGGGATACATGTTGAGGATGTCGTTGAATGAATTGAGCAGGTCAGATTACAGTTTGTAATCCGGCCTGCTCATTGTACTGTTGTGGTAATGAGGATCGTATGTTACATCCTCGCCCAGCCATGCGGGCGGCACAAAGGCGTTTGCCTCGTCCTCACTCTCAAATTCGACTTCTGCCAGGATCAGTGGCGCCAGATCGCCTTCAAATACATCCAGCTCTACGGTGAGCTCATCGTCAAGCGGGATCAGGTAGCGCCGCTTTTCGATCACACGACCGTCTGCCTTGGGTTTCAGATGCGCATAGCTTTCTGCGTTCAACGGCAGATTATATTCCTCTCTGGCGAGCAGACCGCGTGATTTGTACGTCAGATAATAGTCGTCGTCCGAGCGGCGGATGCGCACGACCGGATCGGTGTTCAGGTAGCCCTGCTCAATCCAGTGCATCTCGTAATTTTCCAGTTGCTTCGGAAGCTCTTTCGGTAAAAACTTTCGCTCGATTTCCATGTGTGATGCCTCGCTTTCTTCAGTCCCATATTCCTGCATTTGAGTATACATCACAAAAGTGCACCAATGCAAGTGTAGCGTGAACTGTTTCATGAATATGCTGTACATGCTCGGAAATTGCAATATCATCAGTCATATATGCGCCCTTCTCTGGGTGACGCTATACGTAGTCTGTTATGCTTTTCGGGCAAATCACGCGGGCAGGCAGCAAGTCCAAGCAGGATCAGCTTGGACTTGCTGCCTTGTGGTGTGCGCCTAGCGGCGCACGTTTCCAACGGGTGAAAGTCCCGAATCCGCCCGGT
>JBJEML010000106.1:0-32913 GCA_051879675.1 Lachnospiraceae bacterium
ACATACAGCAGACAGATGATCTCGAGATTCTGTCTGCTGTTTTTATTTAACCGGAATAAAACGAGCAGTCCGACGCCTGCGTTCGCCAGCAGTCCTGCCATCATCATACCGGCACCGATGATCCCGTCCACATACAGACTGGTGATCACTACGGAAGCAGCGCAGTTCGGAATCAATCCCACCAATGCTGCCGCCATCTGTCCCAGCAACGGAACATTTGAAAAGAATCCGGCCAGGGTGCTCTCTCCAACCCACGCGATCAACAGGTTCAGCACAAAAGAAATCAATAAAATATACACGAAGATCCGCAACGTATGTTTGCACGCCGACACAAACACACCGTCCTCACAGTGGCAGTGTTCCTCCTCGCAGACAGCATGAATATCCATCTCATCATCTGATCTGTGCAGCACACGATGCAGACAAAGCTCCACCACAAATCCACTGATCATTGCGATCAGAAGCTTTGTCACAAGAATCTTTAGGATCGTCGGCAGCGGTACTGCTTCCGACAAAAGGATCGGCAGCATCTCGTCCGAAGTGGACAGATAGATCGCCAGCAGCGTACCGACCGTGATCACACGCCCTGCAAACAGACTGGATGCCGCAGCAGAAAATCCGCACTGGGGCACCACACCAAACACGGCCCCCAGAAAAGGGCCTGCCTTGTCCACCACACTTATTTTTTTCAGTAATTTTCCGCCCGCCTTGTGCTCCAGCAGTTCCATGCACAGATAAGTCAGAAATAAAAACGGCAACAGCTTCACACTGTCAAGCAGTGTGTCCATTATAATATCCAGCATTCAAAATCTCCCATTATTTTTCGGTTTCACTCAGTCCCGCACCTGCTCTATGCGATCACGCAGTTCCGATATCTGTTATTTTTCTTCCCCGCTCTTCTCCACGCGTGTGACAAGCACGGTTTCTATGCGCTTTTTATCCATAGACAGGATCTGAAAGCGCACACCCTCCTCTGTCTCATAGCACTCACCCTCCTCGGGGAAATGCTCTAAAAGCTCCAGCAGAAAGCCTCCCAGTGTATCCGAATCTTCTGACTCGTATTTTACACCGATCAGCTCACAGAAATCATCAAGGTTCATGGAGCCGCTGACACGGTACTCCTCTCCCTCTCTGATCACTTCGTAATCTTCCTCTTCGTCCGTATCATACTCATCACGGATCTCGCCGACGATCTCCTCCAGCAGATCCTCCATCGTGATCAGTCCTGCCGTCACACCATACTCATCGAGAACGATTGCCAGATTGACCGCCTTTTCCTTCATCTCCATAAAGAGCTCATAAGTATTTTTATATTCATAGGTAAAGAACGGTTCACGCATCAGTGCGCGGATCGACAGTTCCTCCGTGCTCCCCTCGTAGGCAAGCACATCCTTCATATTCAGAATACCGATGACATTATCCGTGGACTCCTCGTACACCGGCAGTCTGGAAAAATAACTGTCCCGATAGATTGCCAGCATTTCATCATAGCTGCTGTTCACATCGATAAAACACATGTCAATACGTGGAACCATGACCTCCTTTGCCTTGTCATCTCCAAAGTCAAAAAGGTTGTGGATCATGTCACGTTCCTTGTCCTCGATCACACCGCTCTCCTGTCCGACATCTACGATCGTACGCAATTCCTCCTCTGTCATGGAGCGAATCTCTTCACCCGGACGCACACCTAAAAGCCGCAGGAAGCACTGGGACAACCAATTTACCACAAAGATGATCGGTGTGAGTACGATCATCAATGCCCATATCACACCGCAAAACCGCAGTGCCAACTTATCCGCACGCAGCGTTGCGATCGTCTTCGGTGAAATCTCGCCAAAGATCAATATGAGCAGTGTCAGGATACCGGTCGCCACGCCCGCAGCGACACTGCCAAACATACCGATGGCAAGCGTTGTCGCCAGGGAAGAAGCAGAAAGATTGACCACATTGTTTCCAATGAGGATCGCACTTAGCATCTTTCCGGAATTTTCCGTGATCTGCAGCACACGCGCAGCACGTGCATTGCCGTCCTGGGCCAGCGTACGCATATATATTTTATTGACAGTCGTAAAAGCCGTCTCTGCTGATGAAAAAAATGCCGATAAGCACAGCAAGAGCACCAGTATCACCAGCTGAGATATCTCAGAACCGTTCATGAAAGCCTCCTAAAAAACTTTTGACATGTATTGTAGCATAATTTTTCCTATTGTACAACGGATATTTTCTGCTCCCGCAGCTTCACGATCCGGCTGCCACTGACAAATGCACGATCAAAACCACGAAACGGCTCACGCGGGTCGAACACCGTCACAAGCTGCGGCCCGGCAAGCGTCTGATACCAGTCGTCGTATGCCATATAAGGAAATGCAATTGCAAACTGTGCCGATTCACGCCGCCTGCGCTTCACATCGTTGATCCGGGCCTCCATATCCGAACGGATCACGTCCAGCTGCTGCGTGGAGAGCGCATACGGATATTGTGCAAACTGCCGGAGCGTCACCGCTTCCCACGCGCGAAGACGACAGTCATCATCGGTCAGTCCGAACGACAGAGCAAACAGCTTTTCGTACTGCTCCTGCAGCTGATCCGGACGCACGCGAAGTGTGCCGTCCTCCGCTTCCGTCTCAACAACATCCATCAGCGCATCCTCCGCGATCCGATCCATCTGACGATCATACATGATCTGCGTTGTCCGCTGCGCGAGCACTCCCCCGATATACAGATCCCGCCCCAAAAACAGACAGATAAACAGCGACGCAAATATGATACAAAAATCAGTAAGCTTCATATTTCACAGTTCCTCCGTAACGAATACCGACTGTGCGGTCTTTGATACCCGGAAGCAGCGTAAAACCGGCCTTTTTTTCAATCGTAAGAAGCAGGAAATCTCCGCGGCTGAAAAAATAGTCATTCCCCTGCTCCACCTGTTTTCGGATATCCGTTTCGTCATGATAGGTCTCGCAGCGCACATAGTCATCTTCTGTTTCATCATACACATATTCCGGCTGCTCATGCAGAAACGTCACCTCGTAGACCGCCGTATTCCGGGCAAGCGAAGCGTAGAACCCACGCAGCATCTGCCCGCTGATCACTCCGGTGTTGCACACGCTGTCCACAAAATGCGTCGCCTCTGTCAGAAGATACATCTGTTCTGCCGTCTTTGCCCGCTCATTCATATAGACGAGCGGCATCCCAAAAAGGATCATGACCGCGAGAAAGATACTGCACACCTTCCCAAAAATATCACTCATCGCACGCTTCCTCCCACATGAGTACTCCCGGCAGGCAAACCTCCTGCTCTGCCGCAAACATGCCGTCCACACTGCGGCCTGCCGCAAACATCAGACTGACTGCCAGCAGGAACAATCCCGCTGCAGCAGCCATGTACAACCCTTCTGTCACATGCTCCATAAGCTGACCCTACTGCTGTACAAATGACAGACCTGTGATCGTGCCGTTCGCATCCCGCACAACAGCGCCCAGAAAACGCCCGGTCGGATTGATATAATTGGCACTTGTCACATTCTGCGCGCTCTTATAATCCAGCAGGGATGCGCTTTTCAGACTGCCGTCCGCATCGCTGAACTGATAAATATAGTAGCTGGTATTTTTCTTTGTCTGTACCTTGACACCGATCATCTCATCGCTGAATTTGCGGATCACATTGATGACCTCGCTGCCGGAAACCTCCGTATTTTCATACATTGTCTTTGACGTGTCCGCAAACTCCGCCTGCAGCTCATTGATCTGTCCGGTTCCGCTGCTCGCCGTATCGGATGCCTCCCTTGCAATATAAAATCCCAGACTGATGATAATACAGGTAATAATGATGCCTGCTGCCAGCATCAATCCCTTTAAACTGTTTTCCATATAAAATATCCTCCCTTTCTCTGTTCTCCTGCCGTCCGGTCTCATCACCGGACAGCGAACAATCAATACGATCCCAGCTGCGTCAGACCTTCCAGAACAAACGGCACGACCAGTCTCAGGGCCAACAGCGCCACAAACGGCAAAAATGCGATCACGCGCGCAAAAGCAGCCTTTTCCCGCTGCATGTTTTCCACTTTCCTGCGATGCTGTTCCATATGATAGGCACGCTCGCCCTCCAGATCATAAAATGCCTGCGCCACCGGAATATCATCGCATACGATCAGTGTATCCACCAGCTTGATCGCCGGCTCATAGGCCAGATCCTCCCGAAGCTGCTCCAGACTCTCACGCCTTCGATAAGAAAAATCATCCACCGCACGCTGCAATGCTCTGGAAAACACGACGGAAAAATGCTCCATCCATCGCAGGATCTCCTCGACGGTGATCATTTGAAAATGCCTGACGATCAGGATCAGTGTCTCAAATCGCAGTGTCTCCTCACTCTTTTGCTGCCCGGTTCGCACCTGCAGGATCACAACCCACGCATCCGGAAGAACATAGCCGATCACAGCAAAAAACACGACCATCAGGAGGATTCCCGCACCGGATACAGAAGATCCGGACATCCCGTATATCCGGTTACGCGTCCCCGCAAGATAAGCGCCGGCCATGATCAGGCATGCGAGAAGCGCACTGTACAATGCACAGAGCAGTTTTTGCACCAGAAATTCCCTGATATTTCCAAATCCCTGCAGCACCTTCAATACTTCATTCTTTTTCAGATAACGACTGTAATGTGCGGCAATATGCCTGTCTATGAGTGCCGACAGAGCCGGGATCTGTAAAAACCGCATTGCGATCGTATGCTTTCTGATGCCCGGCATAGTGGGATACTGCAGTTCCTGGACACAGACTGAACAGAAAACCGTCAGAAAAAAGCACAGGGTCAATGTGGCAAAACCGTATGTCCCCGCATAGAAACGATTCATTTCACCACTGATGGAAGTGCTCCACAGCTGTATCGGAATACTGAAAAAGAACGGCAGCACACAAAGCGTCGTCAGACCCAGAAACGCATAGCGCCCCTCCTGCCTGCGCAGAAGCTCCGTGCGAACCTCCTCCTTAATATAACGGATATTATGCACAAACAGAGACACACCCTGTATCTGAAGATCCCCAAAGGAACGGATCGTGTAACACAGCGTAAACAGCAGTATAAAACAGGCATTTTTTGCCGTTCCTCCAAAATAGCCGCTGTCCTCCGGTCCGCCCTCTGACTTCAACGCATCCACCAGCCCCATCAGTTCACGCTGTGCACGGTGATCACATACCTGCATGCTTTCCTCCAGAGCCTCCAGCATGTCCCCGCGCTTTACATATTGTCCTGCCAGTTCATCCAGAAAGTGCTCCTGTTCCGCCAAAAGCTTCTCCTCCGCCTCATGCGCCTTTCGCCGCCGGACGATCCAAAGCCAGAACACAACCAGTAAACAATCCAGTATCAGATTAAATATCAGCTGCACGAAATGCCTCCTTTTCCTCCTCGCTCATCCATCGCTCCATCTGTATGCGCGTCGCCGCATCAAGCCGGTTTTTTCGCTTATAAACACCATTCTCGTAGACGATCAGATCAACCGCTTCAAACCCCTCCGCAGTCTGCGGCGCCTCCCGGATCTGTGTGATGCGCTCAATAAAACGCCTGCCCTCGCGATCCAGATGCAGATGCACGTCAAAATTGACCACACTCACTACCTGCTCCGTTGCCACCCGCTCGCTGGAGAAACTGCCCTCCTTTAACAGACTGTTGCGCAGGGACAATATGAGCGCCCGCGTCGTCTTGGCATGGTGTGTGAACAATGTAAACAGCGATCCTACCTGACCACTCTCCACCATCCACGCCGCCACACGCGCCGATGCCACCTCGCCGATAATGCTGACCGCTCCATCCGTCTTTTTTTGCAGCTCCAGTCCTTCCCAACCGTCGACCGTGGGTGTTTCACGAAAGGTGACGATATTCCGGTCCGGATACCATTTCCTCAGATGCAGCTCAAAGGCAAGCTCCAGGACGCGCAGTGTGTATTCCGGCGGGATACTCTCCACAAGCGCCATGAGCAGCGTCGTTTTTCCGCAGCCCTGCATGCCGGTGATACCCACCACCCGACAGCCCTTTACCAGCCATCGGAGCAGATCGACGGCCGTATCCGCACCCGGTTGGGAAAACAATGCTTCCAGATCTCTCTTTCCACCTGCTCCCAGCTTTCGCACAAAAAACATCCAGCTCTCCGCAAAGTCCGGACGTGCCACGACCACACGGGAATGATCTGCCATCTCATGCACCAGATACCCCCGCGCTCTCGACAGTTCGCCCGGCTGCTCATAGCGGCAGATACTGCGGCAGATACGCTCCAGCTCCCGCTCGCTCTTGAAATCGAGAAATTCTAAATGTACGCTGCGCCCCTGATAAAAGATCCACACGCTGTGGTAATCTCCCGGCATGCCCGACACGCCTCCGGAGACGCCGTCAATATTCATATCACGCACTTCATCGATCACCCCGAGCCCTTTGTAGGCACTGTAGACCTTCCATGTTAAAAGCTCCAGCTTTTCCACAAAAGACAGCGGTCTCTTACGACGCTCATACGCAGTCAGGATATCCTGCTTTGTAATCTTTCTTTTTGTGCCGTCGAGCAGCCCGTTTTCCTCGATCAGCACGCGCAACGCTTCCCGGCCATGTTTCTTTTTATAGAGATAGAGCAGTCTGTCAAAGAGATACTCCGCGTTTTTCTTTCCCTTGTCACGAAAATAAAAGACATCATCCATGTTGTGCTCATTCAGATGAAACAGTTTGAGCAGGCTTTCTTGCAGAAATTCCAGTACATACGCCTTTGCAAGGTCATCTCCCACGCCACAGCGTGCGAGATTGTCCCTCAGTTCCTTTTTCTGACGTGCCAGACGCTTCAGTCTGGTGGCATCCAGATTCATCTCATACAGATTTTCCCGCAGAATACGGTTTACATGCTCACCGGTCCTGCGGACCATACCGTCCAGATCCGGCAACTGTTCCTCCTGTCTGCCATTCACATCCTCCACTACCCGATCAGTCATTTGCACCCGCCTCCAAAATCAGATTTGCCAGCTGCCGCAGCTGCACAATAAACTGCTCATTGCGCGGGGTGCTTCCCCTGCTGCGGCAACACGTTCTCATATACTGCTCCACTCTGCCCCTCGCACACGCCTGCGCAAAATGCGGATTTGTGGGAATACTGCATATGCTTTTCCTGTCCATCCGGTAGATCCGCTGCAGATTCTCACAGTTATACACCTGATCACTGGCGGAATTTGCCAGCAAATACAAAACCTTTCCCCGACACGGAAACTGCGAGCTGAAAAATTGTTCCAGTTCCTTCTGCTCACCGGAAAAATTGACCACAACAACATCTGCACGCTGCAGCATACTGAAAGCAAATGCATCCCGTTCACTTCCGATATCAATAAAGACCAGCTCCGCATACTCCTCCATGCGTTCCAGGATCCGCAGCTGCAGCTCTCCTGTCTGATCCGGATAGAGTCCGGGTTTTTCTCTGGAGCCGCCCGGCAGATAATACAGCCGGTGATCCAGAAGCGGCACCATACTCTCCTTCATCGCTGTCGTGTCCAGTCTGTGATGCTGCTCCTGCCAGATGAGATAATCCATCCCCTCCAACGCATAATACGTGCTCTCCTCCCGGAGCAGGCTGTGCTTTTCCCACGACAGAAAAAACAGCTCCAGATCGCTGTTCCCCGCCTTCGGCTGCATGCAGATGCCCCGGCGGTTCATAGCGAGCGCGAGAAAGCTCGCCACCGCCGTCATATTACTGGTCGTCCCGCACCCGCGGCTGGCACCCCAAAATACGATCTTCATGCGCACACTCCCTTTCTCGCCCGCTTATAGCTGCGCCGGATCAAGGAGTCCTCACACTCTGCCAATCCTCTGCATATCTTTACAAGCATTTTTTCAAAGGGCACGGACAGATGTGCAAAGCTGTGATAACCCTGATACTGCATGCAAAAGCGGCAGGCAATGTCCTCCTCGTTCAATGGAAGCACGTAGGAATCCACCACAAAACAATTTTCTTCCTGAAGCATGGCGAATACCCTTCCGGCACTGACCGCCTCTGCACACACATCGCGCAGGATCACGTTCATGGGAAGTGCCACCCGCATCATGAGTTCCCGGTAACGAATGATCTGCGCAACCGCACAATCCATCACCAGAAAAATCTCCCCGCACGCGCGCAGCGCCTCCTCCGGCGGCCAGACGCCCAGATCCACGATCAGATAGTCATAGTCCTTTTCCTGCCAGTGGTCAGCCGGAACCAGCCGTTCATAATCAATTTTTTTGTAGGTGATCGTGAGCAGTTTTTCTGCCGGATGCGGAATACAGTAATGCATCGCCTGCTCATAGGAATTGTCCACTACACAGACACGATAACCCGCGTTCTGCAAAATGGAAGCAATATAGATACAGATGTCTGTCTGACCGACGCCAAACAAACCAATGATCTTCTTTTCAGACAATCAAATACCTCCGTAGTCTGGTTGTCTTACTCCGGGAAAATTTCTGCCGAACGGCAGTGGATCAAAATTGTATACGAAAAAAAAGATATGCTAATCATAGCACATCTTTTTTGTTTGTAAAGGGATTTTATAAAAATTTAAGATTTGAGGATCGCAGATAAGTTCTCCTGTATCCCCTGCGCAACTCTGGAATTATTCATGGAATACACGTGGATATTCGTGATCCCGTTGGCGATCAGGTCAATGATCTGGTCCGTCGCGTAGATGATGCCCGCCTGCTGCATCGCATCCTTATCTTTACCAAAATGATCCACGATATTGATGAAACGCTCCGGCATATGACATCCGGACAGCTTCACTGCATTCTTCACCTGAACGGCACGGGTGATGGGCATGATGCCGGGAATAATGGGCACATAGATCCCCGCCTCACGGGCACGGTACAAAAAATTATAAAAAATATTGTTGTCAAAAAACATCTGCGTCGTCAGAAAATCGCAGCCTGCATCCACTTTCTTCTTCAGGTTCAAAATGTCCTCACGCTTATTTGCCGCGTCCGGATGCCCCTCCGGATAGCACGCGCCTCCGATACAAAAGCCACCAAAATCCCTGATCGTCTCCACCAGCTCGGATGCGTAATGATAATCCGTAAACGGCTCACTCTCCATCCATGACGGACGGTCACCCCGCAGCGCCAGCACATTTTCCACACCTGCGTCACGCATATTCACAAGTGCTTCATGGATTGACTGTTTTGTAGCCCCTACACAGGTCAGATGCGCGATCGTGGGCACGTCATACTCCTTCTGGATGCCCTCCGCGATCGCCAGTGTGTGTTTGCTCGTGCTTCCGCCCGCACCGTAGGTTACACTCATATAACTCGGATGCAGTGCTGCCACATTGTACGCCGCCTTTTTTACACTCTCAAAATCTGCATCCGTCTTCGGCGGAAACACCTCAAAGGAGAGGGTTACTTTTTCTTTCCCCAATATCGTATGTATTTTCATTTGTTGTTCCTCACTTCCGTGGACATGTCCGGTCCCAATCCAAGATCATAACTGCATCATATCTCCACAGCTATCTAGAATCATAGCACATTCCGCGAGAAAATCATAGGTCTTTATAACTGGACAGGAAGATCATATCTTTCATGATCGCTTTTCACACCAATCTATGCGCCCTTTCTCTGCGTGACAGTATGCAACAGTTAGTTATGCTTGCCGGGTAAATCACGCGAGAAGCACAAACGGCTGGCAAAACTCTGCTGTTGCGCCGGGGCGCCCTGAAAACACAATTCAAAAACTGCGTGAGGGCAACAAATATTACTACCCGATAAAACAGATCTTCAACCCGATCAGGATCAGAATCACACCGCCGAGGATCTGAGCCTTTCCTGCAAGCTTCACGCCAAATTTCTTTCCGATCTTCACGCCTGCAATGCAGATCACAAACGTCACAACGGCGATGATCAGCGAGGAGATAAACGCCTGAAACACGCTGTACGCAGAAGTCGTAAACCCGGTGGAGAGCGCATCGATAGAGGTGGCAATCCCCTGCACGATCAGCAGCTTTACACCAAGCTCGCCAGATCCTTCCTCGTCATCCGCTCCGCCCCGAATACCGTCGAGCAGCATTTTTCCACCGATAAACAGCAGCAGGATCAGAGCGATCCACGGAATGAATTTTTCAAACATCGAAAAAATCTCCTTGATCGTCGTGACGCAGAACCACCCGATCATCGGCATCGCAAACTGAAATCCGGCGAATGTCCCCGCGATCACGCACATTTTCTTCTTTTTCATACCGAGATCATTCAGCCCGTTTGCCATGGACACCGAAAACGCATCCATTGCCAGCGCCACACCGAGCGCAATACTTTGAAGCACCAGTTCCAACCAGATTGACATTGCTATTCCTCCTGTAATAAAAAGGATGTCTGTAAAGACATCCTTTTAGATTCTTTTTTATTCTTCCTCGCCTGCCACGATCGCGATGCCCAGCTCCTCCAGCTGTTTCTCATCAACCGTTCCAGGTGCATCCGTCATCAGATCAGACGCATCCTTCACCTTCGGGAATGCCATCACGTCACGGATGGAATCCGCATGTACCATATGCATGATCATGCGGTCAACGCCGTAGGCAAGTCCTGCGTGAGGCGGTACACCGTAAGAGAATGCATCCAGAAGGAAGCCAAACTGCTCATGAGCGCGCTCCTTTGTAAAGCCCAGAACCTCAAACATCTTCTCCTGAATGTCGCTCTGATGGATACGGACAGAACCACCGCCCAGCTCTGTGCCGTTGAGCACGATATCATATGCCTTTGCGCGCACACTGCCGGGATTGGAATCGATGTTTGCCCAATCCTCCTCCATCGGCATCGTAAACGGATGGTGCATGGCCATAAAACGGTTTTCCTCGTCAGACCACTCAAGGAGCGGGAACTCTGTCACCCAAAGGAAATTATACTGATTCTCGTCCATCAGACCCAGCTCCTCGCCCAGCTGTAAACGCAGTGCGCCCAGCACGTTCCATACGATCTTATTCTTGTCTGCCGCAAAAAGGAGCAGATCCCCGGGCTTTCCGTTCATCTTTGCCACCAGTGCAGTCAGCTCCTCCTCCGTCATAAACTTGCTGAAGGAAGACTTGTAGGTGCCATCCTCATTGATGCACAGATAAGCCAGACCCTTTGCGCCATAACCCTTTGCGAACTCAACCAGCTTGTCGATCTTCTTTCTCGGCATTGCGCCCTGACCCTCTACATTGATGCCGCGGACGCTTCCGCCCGCTTCCAATGCACCGGTAAATACGCCAAAACCACAGCCTTTCACAACATCTGACACATCACACAATTCCATACCAAAACGGGTGTCCGGTTTGTCGCTTCCAAAGCGATCCATCGCCTCCTGCCACGGCATGCGGGGCAACGGAAGCTGAATGTCAACGCCGATGGCCTCCTTAAATACATACTGCAACAGGCGCTCGTTCACGTCCAGCACATCGTCAATATCCACAAATGACAGCTCCATGTCCGCCTGTGTAAACTCCGGCTGACGGTCTGCGCGCAGATCTTCATCACGGAAGCACTTTGCGATCTGGAAATAACGGTCATAGCCGCTGGCCATGAGCAGCTGCTTGAACAACTGCGGAGACTGGGGCAGCGCATAAAAATGTCCCTGATGGATACGTGAGGGAACGAGATAGTCTCTTGCACCCTCGGGGGTAGACTTACACAGGATCGGTGTCTCGATCTCCAGGAAACCCTCCTTCGCCATAAACTCACGCATGAGCATGAGCACGCGGCTGCGAAGCATCAGATTTCGCTGGATGTCAGGTCTGCGCAGATCCAGATAGCGGTATTTCAGTCTTGTCTCCTCGTTCGTCTTGCTGTTCTCCTCGATCTGGAACGGCGGTGTCTCAGACTCGGACAAAATGCGAAGATCCTTCGCGATGATCTCGATATCTCCGGTCTTTAAATTCTCGTTGACAGCGGCGGTACGCTTCTGCACGGTTCCGACAACCGCAATGACATACTCGCTGCGCAGGCTCTCCGCCTTTGCAAAGCCTTCTGCGCCGATCTGCGGCTCGTCGAACACGAGCTGTAACAATCCGCTCCTGTCTCTCAAGTCAATAAAGATCAGACTTCCCAAATTTCTTCGTTTCTGCACCCAGCCCATGACGGTGACGGTCTCGCCGATGTTGGCATTTGATACCTCCGTACATCTGTGGGTCCGGTGCAGACCCTGCATTGATTCACTCATAATTTTCCTCCAAATTTTATCTATTAAAAAATTCCTCAAACTCTTCGTAGCCCTCTGCGGTCAGCTTTTCCTTCTGGAATTTCTTGTTCTTATTCATGCGCACCACAAGCACCTGCTTGCCTTCTGCACGCTCTGCCTGCGCCTTGCCGATGACCTCCACCAGCTTGTCCGCAGGGTATCCCTTCTCAATCAGATATGCCTTTTTCGCGGGCTGCGTCGGGATCTTGAAGTTGCTCTCCATAAGGAGCAGCACGATACGCTCAAAACCGATGGAAAATCCGCACGCCGGCACATCGTTTCCGGTAAAGCGCCCGATCATCTTGTCATAGCGTCCGCCGCCGCCGCATGCTGCGCCAAGCTCCGGCATCACGATCTCAAAGATCGTTCCGGTATAGTAACCCATGCCGCGCACCAGAGTGGGATCAAATACCAGATCAAATTTTGCGGTTTTCGTCGCCTCCACCGCGTCGATGATCTCCTGAAGATTCTCGTAAACACCGTCCTCCAGATAATCAGCCAATGTATCTGCCAGATATTTCAGCCCGTTCTCTGCGTTCTCCACGCCGTCGAACAGTCCCAGATATTTATCAATGGCATCCTTCGCAAAGCCTTCCTTTTCCAGCTCCTCTGCCACGCCGTCCTTGCCGATCTTGTCCATCTTGTCCAGAATGATGCAGACCGTATCGAAGGCATCCTCCGGAAAACCGCTGTAAAGCGCCATCGCCTTTAAGATGCGACGCTCATTGATGTGGATCTCAAAATTTTCAAAGCCGATCCGTCCGATCGTGGTCGTGGTAGCTAAGATCAGCTCGATCTCAGCGAGATTGCTGGGTTCGCCCAGAATATCTATATCACACTGCATAAACTGGCGATATCTGCCGCGCTGTGGTCTGTCCGCACGCCATACATTGCCCATCTGCAATGCCTTGAACGGAGCAGGCAGATCATTTGCATTGTTTGCGTAAAAACGCGCTAAAGGCACGGTCAGGTCATAGCGCATACCGAAATCCACGACATCCGCTTCCTCCTTTGCCTCCGCAAGCTTTAATTTTTCGCCGCGCTTTAAGATCTTGAAGATCAGTTTTTCATTCTCGCCGCCCTGCTTGCTGGAGAGATTTCCGATATTCTCCATGCACGGGGTCTCGATCGGTGTAAATCCGAAGCTGCGGTAGGTGTCCTTGATCACACCCTGCACGTAGTCACGGATCTGCATCTCCTCCGGCAGGATATCTTTCATGCCGTTGACCGGCTTTTTTGCTAATGCCATGTTCGTCCTCCTGTATACTAATGAAACTCTTTACATTATATTTTCGTATCGCCAAAAGGTCAATACCCCAGCGAAAAAAAGGGGTGAACATCAAATGTCCACCCGGCGTGATCACACGACCCTAATGCATCAATCATTCTTCTCCGGCAACTGCCCGAAGTAAAGCATCAGCGCTTTATCCGCGTCGCTGCTGTTTTTCGTATATTTTATTTCAGAAATATCAAACAGAATACACCCGCAGTGACCTTTGAAGGTAGGAAAACAGATCACTTTCAAATAGTTATCTATCTCCGGACTGTAATCGATGATCTCCAGCGTTTCACCGTAAAGCGCGGCACATTCGTAGCTTCTGAGCCACTTGGAATCCATGTTGGAAAACAGGCTTCCAAAGGAACTGCCGATCAGACGTTCAAGCGGTATCTTTTCCAGTTTTGCCAGTGCGGAATTACCGTATCGAAATACCCAGTCCACTGCGCGTCTTTCCTCATTGAATATCATCTCGATATCCGCAAACGCAAAGGGCAGCTGATCAAAGCTTCTATAATATTCATGGTATTCCTCCTCCGTTTTTGGGATGCCGTCCTCCGGGAAACTGTTTATCATGATCTTCTGCTTTTCGTGAAACCGATCAATGATCTCCTTTTTCTTTCGCAGAGTGTAAACCAGAGACTCTCCGTTGCTTAAGTTAACGTTGTCGCTAATATCGTGAATGGCCATTGCGGACACGACGCATCCGCGATGTACCTTTATAAAGTTCTCGCCGAGTTTCTTTTCAATTTCGTTCAAAGTCATTCTTGTTTCGTATATCCGGCCTCCGGAAACATGTATCTCGACACGCTTCCCCCTCATGAGAACATAAAGAATGGTGCTGATATTGAGCACGATTTTTTTTCTGTTTGAATTGATTGTGATAAATTTTTCTTCCAAGCTATCAGTCACCTCTTTTACTCTTCTGATAACACAATTTTCTTATAATGCTGAAAACATGCGCAATAATTTTCTTTCATTCGTTATACTATACCAAGAAATTTCTTTTTACGCAACCGCGCGTATCATTCAATATAAAACTTTATTGCACAATATCCACCAAAGGAGTTATAATAAACAAAATCATTCAGCAAATAAGGAGGTTGCTTATGAAGAAAAAATGTTTATCTGTATGTTTGTCACTGGCTTTAGCGGTAACAGCAGCGTTCGTCTGTCCACAAAGTCAAACGGTCACGAAGGCTGCTGCACTCGCATTTACAGATGCTGCTCCGGTAGCTTTCAACACCACCTATCAGGGCGTGGTTCCTGCGAAAACCTACGAAGACTCACAGTATAAATACAAGCTCTCTGTTGAGGACGCGGGTCTGTTAGAGATTTATACTCAGGGAACACCGGATTATTACATCTATGATGATAACGGAGACAGATTGGAAAGAGTCTGGGTTGGTGACAATGCAGAAAATGATACAAAACTCTACTTAAATGCCGGTGAGTACTATGTTCGTATCGGTGGAAACGACAAGGACACTGATAAGAATTTTTCTATTGTTTTTCGATTTACTTCATCAGAAGAAAGCTTTGCAGAGAAAAATGGTGTGACAAATGATGAGTTCTCTCTCGCAAACAAGATCAAACTTGGAATTTCCTGCAAGGGACAGTTTATGTCCTGCGGAAATGATACAAATGCCATTGTAGATGCTTATGACTATTATGTTTTTGATGTTCCGATGAAAGGACAGGTGAACCTGACATTAAATGTTCGTGATCTGATTGGTAACGGAGCTCCTTTCTATGAGATCTATGATGCAAAAAAGAATCCGATCGTCAATGGACATATTTGGATATCAGAGGGTTCTTCTGCTACTGCTTCCTGTGAACTTGAAAAAGGAACCTACTATCTTCTTGTGAGAAATGAAATCGCCGTCAAATATGGTTTCCCCGGTTTTGCTTATGATTTCAAGCTGGATTACAAAGCTACTGCAAAAACTGCTGTTTCAGCTGCAACCCAAAACGGAAGCAAAGCAACTGTAAAGTTTAAGAAAGTTCCAGGTGCGAAAAAGTATGTTGTTTACTATTCAACATCAAAGAATTTTTCCGCCAAGACGACCAAGCAGGTGACAACCACAAAAACGACAGTCACCTTAAATAAACTGAATGGTACAAAGACCTATTATGTAAAAGTAAAGCCCGTCACTATCAGCGACGGCAAAACATATTCCGGCAGCGCGAGTACAAAAAAAGCCTTAAAAAAACCGGGTGAACATTAACTGTCCACCCGGTGTGATAAAGTTCTTTATTTTACCGTGATCGTTCCTTTCTTGCTACCCTGCGTCACTAATCTTTCAAACACCCAATAGGAACTATACAAACGCCATCGCTCCTGCGGTACGCATAATCACCTGTACCTGTCAGTACCATCAAAAATGAAGGCTGTTTCATTTTATCCGTATCAAGCTTATCGGCAAGCGTTTTCAGATTCGATGCTCCTTCCTCGATCAATTTATCTCCACCTAGCTTGATTTCGATCAGACCATAGGAACCATTTCTTAAATGAACCACTGCATCAAAATAATCTGCTGTCTGGTCTAGTGCAATTTCATCACGCAAAAAAGACACCCCTACTCATTAGCATAAGGCTGTCCTTTCGGCACTCTATTCGATTATCTTAATCCTCAAACAGTCTCCGTTTCCGCTCGATCATCTCATCGATGCGATCCATATACTGCGCTACATCCTTCACGTTTTCGCACCTTTCGATGCGTCCGTCAGGATAGACACGCTTTGAGATGCTGCCTGCGCCGAGGGCGAGAATGGTCTGTTTCTCCTCCATGATGAGAATGTTGTAGATACCCTCCTTGCCGGGCAAGCCGTAGCCCACATTCTCAAAATTGCCCGCCATGTTTTTCTGGCGGTAAAGATAATAGGGCACCATACCCATGGCACGGGCGCCCGCTTCGGTCACATGTCCGTGCTCCGGCGTGATCTCAATCTTAAAATCCTTGTATTCATCCCGGCAGATGTTGAGTCTGGCTGCACGTTTTAGTGCAAGGGAGTGCACCGTCAGATTGTCCGGGCGCAATTCCTGTATACGCTCCATGGTTTTTTTTACATCATCCAGCGTCTCACCCGGCAGTCCGAGGATCAGATCCATATTGATATTGGCAAATCCGACCTCCCTCGCCAATTGGAAGCTCTCGATGGTCTGCGCCACCGTGTGATGTCTGCCGATGACCTTTAATGTCTCGTCCTTCATCGTCTGGGGATTGACGGAAATGCGGTCTACTGCCGGATGTGCCTTGATCGCCATGAGTTTTTCCCGCGTGATACTGTCGGGGCGTCCTGCCTCCACCGTGAACTCCAGTAAATGAGAAAAATCAAACCGCTCCTCGATCATCGTAAGCAGCCGGTCCACCTGTTCCGGTTCTAACGTAGTCGGTGTACCTCCACCGATATAAATTGAATTGAGTTTTTTGTGTCCAAACACGCTTTTCGCATAGTCCAGTTCCCGCTCCAGCGCGTCCAGATAAGTGTCCACCTGGTTTTTCCATGCGCCCAACGGATAGGATGTGAAGGAGCAGTACAGACAGGTGCTCGGGCAGAACGGGATACCAATATAGAGGCTGTAGCCGTCCTTGTAGTCCAGCTTTGAGAGCAGTGCCCGCTCCCGTTTTGCAATGTCGATGGACAACGCGATCTTTTCATCGCTCGCGTGATACTGCTGCTTCATAAAGGCTGTGATCTCGTCCTCGGTCTGCCCCTGCTCCAACAGCTGCATCGGGATCTTCGTCGGTCGGATGCCGGTGAGAGATCCCCACGGCAGCTCCTGACCGGTGAGCTTCACCAGCATGTCGTAAAGTCCGATCTTTAAGTCATTTTTTACATCCAGACGGTCATCACTGCTGCACGGGATCTGTTCCCGCACTTCGCCGTGCGCCTCGTCACGCCAGCACACGTCGATCACACGGTCGAGAAAGTCGATGTCCATGTGTGCGCTGACCGGCTCATCCGGTTCCTTTTTTTCTGCTGAGACAGAAACATTCTCTGATGGAAAGAATGCTTTCACCAGAGAATGGATGTCGTATTCAAAGTCTGCTTTATTTAACTGTACTTGTATCATATTTCTCTCTTTCAAGGCACGACGGCGTGCCTTCAATTTACGTTATTTATTCCGTTAGATAAACGGGTTATACTGTTTTTCAAACCCGATCTTTGTGGGTTCGCCATGTCCGGTATATACGACCGTCAGATCCGGCAGTTTGAACACTTTCTCTTTAATGGACCGGACCAGTGCGGACATACTGCCGCCCGGCAGATCTGTGCGCCCTACAGATTCGCAGAACAGCGTGTCGCCGGAAAACAATACTTCCTCCTGCGGGAAATAGTAACATACTCCGCCCGGTGTGTGTCCCGGTGTATGCAGCACCCGGATCTCCATGCCGGCAAGGTTTAAAATATCGCCATCCTTTACGGTATGATCGGCTTTCAGGGAAACAGTTGCCCCGATCATCGCACAGGCATTGAGCTCCGGACGCTCTAACATATCCGCATCGTCCTCATGCACATATACCGGAATATCAAACTGCGCGCGCAATCCCTCCACACCCATGATATGGTCAAAATGTCCGTGCGTCAGCAGGATCGCCACAGGCTTATAACCGCTGTCTGTGATCTTTTCCGCAAGCATCTTTGCATAATCTCCGGGATCGATGACAAGACATTCCTTCGTATCCTCGTTGACTGCAAAATAGCAGTTTGTGCCTACCACACCTACGATATAATGTTCTATTTTCATCAGCCTGTCGTCCTCTCTATATCGATCACACTCTCCACCTGCCGGAGCTTTTCAATGAGCCCGTTGACCTGCTCCTTGCCCTTTGTCTCAAAAGCGATGGAGATCGTCGCGATCCCCTGTTTGCTCGTCTTGGAGTGGATCGAGTTAATATCAATCCCGCGCTCCGTAAAGGTACGGGTCAGATCCACCAAAAGACCGGTCCGGTTGTTTCCATATATATTGATCTCAGCAAGATAGGTGCCTGCCTCTCCGTCTGTACCATCGCCGCTCCACTCTGCCTCAATGAGACGGGCTTTCTCCATCTCAGAGAGATTGATCATATTGACACAGTCGGTCCGGTGAATGGATACCCCGCGTCCTCTTGTCACAAATCCCACGATCTCGTCGCCCGGCACCGGACTGCAGCACTTGGACAAATGCACGGCAATGTCATACAAGCCCTTGACTACAATGCCGCTCTTGGAGCGGTGTTCCACGTCCTGACGTGATGTATTCGTATTCTCAACCTGCTTTAAAACATCCTCGTCCGTCACGACAAGCGGATGATCCTTGCGATATTCCTCCTGCATCCGGTTTGCGACCTGACTCTCCTTTAACGCACCGTGTCCGATCGTTGCCAGACAGTTCTCCCACTGCGGAAAACCATATTTGCGCAGGATCTTTGCCTGATATTCCGGCTTATTGATATCCGGCCAGTTGATCCCCTTCGTCTTGCAGTATTTCTCCAGAAGTTCCTTTCCCTTCAGGATATTCTCCTCTTTAAATTCACTGCGGAACCACTGATTGATCTTATTTTTTGCCTGCGTGCTCTTGACAATGTTAAGCCAGTCACGGCTCGGCCCTTTGGAATTCTGAGAGGTAATGATCTCAATACGGTCACCGTTCTGGATCTTGTAATCGATAGTCACCAGTTTTCCATTGACCTTTGCGCCGATCATCTTGTTGCCGACCGCGGAATGAACACTGTACGCAAAGTCGATCGGCGTAGAACCGTTCGGCAGGTTCTTTACATCTCCGGACGGGGTAAAACAGAATACCGTATCGGAAAAGAGATCAAGATCACTCTTTAATAAGCTCATAAACTCGCGGTTGTCGGACATGTCGCGCTGCCATTCCAGAATCTGGCGCAGCCAACTCAACTTTTCCTCCTCACCGCCGACTGCATTTCCGTTTGCAGCCTCCTTATATTTCCAGTGCGCGGCGATACCGTATTCCGCCGTGCGGTGCATCTCATAGGTGCGGATCTGTATCTCAAAAGGACGTCCGTCGGGACCGATCAGCGTCGTATGCAGCGACTGATACATATTCGGCTTGGGCATCGCGATATAATCCTTGAAACGGCCGGGAATCGGCTTATACATCTCGTGGATCACACCGAGCGCCGCATAGCAATCCTTCAGATCATTGACAAGGATCCTGATCGCAAACAGATCATAGATCTGATCGATCGTCTTTCCCTGATTGACCATCTTTTTATAAATACTGAAAAAATGCTTGCTGCGTCCTTCGATGGATGCTTCGATACCGGCATCCTTAATGTGCTTTTTCACATCCTCTACCAGATTTTGCACATATTCATCTCTGGCGCCCTTTCGCATGGCCACCTTTTCCACAAGGTCATAATATGCCTCCGGCTCCAGATATTTCAATGAAAGGTCATCCAGCTCGATCTTTATTTTGGAAATACCGAGCCGCTGCGCGATCGGCGCGTAAATATCCATCGTCTCTCGCGCCTTTTCCTTCTGTTTTTCCGGCTTCATATATTTGAGCGTCCGCATGTTGTGCAGGCGGTCAGCCAGCTTGATCAGGATGACACGGATATCCTTCGCCATCGCCAGAAACATTTTCCTTAAGTTTTCTGCCTGGATCTCTACCTTATCCGCATCGTAGGACAACTGTCCCAGCTTGGTGACACCGTCCACCAGCAGAGCCACCTCCTCGTTGAACTCCTGCGTGATCTCCTCCTCGGTCATCACCGTATCCTCAACGACATCATGGAGCAGTCCGGCCACGATGGTCTCCTTGTCAAGCTCCAGCTCCGCAAGAATAATGGCCACACAGAGCGGATGAATAATATAAGCCTCGCCGGATTTGCGCACCTGTCCCTTGTGGGCATCGTTCGCGATCCGGAAGGCTTTCTCGATCATGGATATATCATCAGACGGGTGATATTTGCGCACACAACGGATCAGCTCCTCGTAAAGGATCTCGGGGCTGACAAAATCGTCCATTTTTCGGATGTGCTCGGAAGTCGACATCACTTTTTGTTCTAATTGTTCGATCTGCTCATTTGTAATATCTGCCATATGATCACCCTGTTTTGATAGATTAACATTCAAAGCCAGGCTTGATTCCGCTCATGCTCCATCTCGCTTTGGCTTCGCATTTAAGAAATTTGTTACAATTTTACTAAAAAATTCAGAAAATTGCAATCCCACAGATAAACGGAATACACAGAAAATTGCGCCATTTTTTATGCAAAATGCAAAAAAGTGCGCGATTGGCGCACTTTTTTCTTTTATTTTTATAATGCCTTGATGCGATCCAGCGCTGCGACCGTGTTCTCGTAGCTGCCGAAAGCTGTCAGTCGGAAATATCCTTCTCCGCTGGGTCCGAAGCCGGAACCGGGTGTTCCGACAACATTTGCCTTCTCCAGCAGATAGTCAAAGAACTCCCACGAAGTCATCTTCTCCGGTGTCTTCAGCCAGATGTAAGGTGCGTTGACACCACCGTACACCTCGAAGCCTGCCTCCTGCAGACCGGACTTGATCGTTGCTGCATTTTTCATGTAGTAGGCGATCTGTTCCTTCAGCTGTGCTTTTCCGGCATCGGAGTACACTGCCTCTCCCGCCCTCTGGATGATGTAAGGAGCGCCGTTAAACTTGGTTCCGTGGCGTCTTGCCCACATGCCGTGCAGGGAGACATCGCCGCATTTCAATTCCTTGGGAACAACCGTGTAGCCTAAACGCACGCCGGTGAAGCCCGCATTTTTGGAGAAGCTCTTCAGCTCGATCGCACAGGTCTTTGCGCCCTCACACTCATAGATGGAGTGTGCCACATTGTCCTCCGAAATATACGCCTCATAAGCGCCGTCATAGATGATGACTGCGCCGACCTTATTTGCGTAGTCCACCCACTCCTGCAGCTGTGCCTTGGTGATCGTCGTACCGGTCGGATTGTTCGGCAGGCACAGATAGATCATATCCGGGGTCTCCTTCGGGAACTCCGGTACAAAATTGTTCTCACGTGTGCAGGGCATGTAGATCACATTGCTCCACATTCCGGTAGCACTGTCATAGGTGCCGGTTCTGCCCGCCATCACGTTGGAGTCCACATATACCGGATACACCGGGTCACAGACTGCAATACGATTTTCTGCCCCGAAGATCTCCTGAATATTTCCGGAATCACTCTTCGCACCGTCAGACACAAAGATCTCATCCGCCTCGATATCGCATCCTCTCGCCTTGTAGTCATTGTCAGAGATCGCCTTGCGTAAAAACTCATAGCCAAGATCCGGCGCATAGCCCCGGAAGGTCTTTGCATCTGCCATCTCGTCTACCGCTTTGTGCATCGCCTCGATGATCGCCGGTGCGATGGGCTGGGTCACGTCACCGATACCCAGACGGATGATGGTCTTGTCCGGATGTGCCTCGGAAAAAGCCGCTACTTTTTTACCGATCGTGCTAAACAGATAGCTGCCCGGTAATTTCTGATAATTGTCGTTGATCTGAAACATTCCTCTTATCTCCTTTATGTCTTGTAAAATTAGCGTAACTGTTCCAAACAGTTACAAATCCCCTTTAAATATCCTTATGAAATATCAATCTCCCCGTCGAAGACCACGGTGGCCGGTCCTGTCATATACACCAGATCTGCCTCCCGGTCCCACTTGATGCGTAAACTGCCTCCCAGCAATTCCACAGTGACCTCGTCCTTTGTCAGACCATTTAAAACAGACGCGATCACCGTTGCACACGTTCCGGTCCCGCAGGCAAGCGTCTCTCCGCTGCCGCGCTCCCACACCCGCATGCGCAGATGCGTCTCGTCGATCACATTGACAAACTCCGTGTTGGTGCGCTTCGGAAATACCTTGTGGTTTTCAAAATCCGGTCCGATCTTTGTGAGATCCAGCGCACGTACATCCTCGTCCATAAAAATGACGCAGTGTGGATTGCCCATGGACACGCAGGTGACCTTGTACTCTTTTCCTGCCACCGTTAAGGGTTGTGCGACGATCGGCTCTGCGGGCTTGCCGCCCTGCAAAGCAGCGCCATCTGCGAGAGTCCCGGCTCCGGGCTCATTCCCGCTCATAAGTACAGGTATTTCAGTCGGTTCCAGGATCGGTGCGCCCATGTTGACCCGAACCTCTTCGACCTTTCCGTCCTTCACGCTGAGATCTAAGTATTTGATGCCTGCCAGCGTCTCCACGCTGATGCTTGTCTGGTCTGTCAGCCCGTAATCATACACATATTTCGCCACACAGCGGATACCGTTTCCGCACATCTCCCCGCGTGAACCGTCCGCATTATACATTGCCATCTCAAAATCGGCGACCTTTGACGGCCGGATCAGGATCAGCCCGTCAGAGCCGATGCCAAAATGACGGTCACTGACCTTTTTTGCTACCTCCTCCGGATGCTCCACTGTCTCTGAAAAACAGTTGACATACACATAATCATTGCCGCAGCCATGCATTTTTGTGAATTTCATTATAATATACCTTTCTATTCGTTCATTAGTGTTAAAATCATATACGCCGTCTCCACAACCCCCGTTCCGTTGTCCATGCTGGACTTCTGGATATAGCGGTGTGCCTCCGACTCGGTCAATCCGTTGCGCTCCATCAGAAGTGACTTCGCGCGGTCGATCGTCTTTTGCTCCTCCTCGGAGCGCACTTTCGGCTTCGCGCGCATCTTCTTCCGCCAGCGGGAATAGGCATAGCTCATGACTTCCATCGTGGAGAGCAGTTCGCTCGCATGTAACGGCGTTGACAAACTGAACACATCCGGGATCGCACGTGCCTCCACGTAGTCTTTCGGACCGATCATCAAAAACTGGAACCGTGCACCCGCAGCGTCATAGATATCGATTGCCATGCCATCGACCAGCTTGTAATTGCTGACGATAATGCCGCTGTCACACTCACTTGCCGCCTGCAGCGCCTGCGCGACGGTCGAAACAGATGCTTCCACGGTATAACCCGCCTTGCGCAGAACATTTTTCAGGTTTTTCGCTGTCTCCTGCTTTGGAAATACTAAAATAATGTTCATTCGTGTGAATCTCTCTTTTCCGGCAAATTAGAATTTATACAAGTATTCCTCAAGCTCCCAGTTTGTCACCTGCGAGCGGTATGTCTCCCACTCCTGCTTCTTCATTTTCAACAGTTTCTTGCAGATATGACTTCCCAGCACGGACTGCACGAACTCATCCGCCTCAAACGCATCGATCGCATCCTTGAGGGACTCCGGCATATGTCCGATATTTAATGTCTCCTTCTCAGCATCACTCATGGCAAAGACATTCATCTGCACCTCAGCCGGCGGTTTGATCTGATTTTTGATGCCATCCAGACCTGCTGCCAGACAGAGCGCCAGCGCCAGATACGGATTCATGGAGGGATCGGGGCTTCTCAGCTCGATGCGCTTGTTGGAGTCCTTCACCATCGGAATCCGGATGAGCGGCGTACGATTTGTAAACGACCATGCCACATCCGTCGGTGCCTCATAGCCGGGAACAAGTCGCTTGTAAGAATTAACCAGCGGATTCAGGATGAGCGTCATTCCCTGAATGTGCTCCATGATACCGCCAATGAAATAATATGCTTCTTTACTCAGTCCATACCTTCCTTCGGGATCATAAAAAATATTTTCTCCGTCACGTGTCAGTGACATGTTCAGATGCACACCGCTTCCGGCAACATCTGCCTTGGGCTTGGGCATAAAGCTCGCAAACAGACCGTGGCGTTTTGCCACTGTCTTTACCGCCAGCTTAAAGGTCATAAAATCGTCTGCGATGCCAAGCGCTTCCTTATATTTAAAGTCCACCTCATGCTGTCCGGCTGCCACCTCATGATGGGATGCCTCGATCTCACAGCCGAGATCCTCCATCGTCAGGACGATATCACGGCGGGCATTCTCGCCTGAATCGTTCGGTCCGAGATCAAAGTAACCGGCGCGCTCCTTCGTCTCCAGCGTCGGATTTCCCTCATCATCCGTATTCAACAGGAAAAACTCGCACTCCGGGCCGACCTGAAACTCATAGCCCATCTCCGTTGCCTGCGCGATGACCTTTTTTAATACGCCGCGCGGGTCACCCTTGTATGGCTTTTCGTTTGCAGCATAGACATCACAGATGATGCGCGCTACCTTTCCCTGCTGCGGACGCCACGGGAAAATGGCAAACGTGTCCGGATCGGGGTACAGATACATATCTGACTCCTCGACTCTGACAAAACCTTCAATGGACGAACCGTCGAACACATATTGATTGTTCAGTGCACGCTCCAGCTGGTTTTTCGTGATCGCTACGTTCTTTAACGTTCCGAAGAGATCGGTGAACTGCAGACGTATAAATTCGACATCTTCCTCCTCAACCATCTGCAAAATATCCTGTTTCGTATAGTGTGACATAGTTCTTCTCCTTTTTTATGTTTCGTTATCAGTTTCCTTAATAAAAATAGTATTTTTAAAATGATACTTCTGTCAATTCTTCTGCACATTGCAAAAGCTTATGACCTCTTCAAATTTCATCTGACCGCCAAACAGATCCAGTGCACTTCCGATCGTGACATTCACATACCCCTGGCCGATCCTCGAAAGCTCCTCCAGATCTGAAAAGTTTCCGACACCGCCTGCGTATGTGATCACCGGATGGGGATTTTGACCCCCTGCCTCGATCGCTGTGTCATTACCGATGCCCTTACTCCACTCCCCGAGCATTTCCACCAGTTCTTTCTCAATGCCGTGTGCCTGTCCCTCCACGTCGACGGCATGGACCAGAAACTCATCGGCATAGTCTGACAACCGCGTCAAAAACTCAGGCGTCACCCGCTCCTTTGTCAGCTTCTGCCAGCGGTCGGTCACTACATAATAATATCCGTCCTCCATTTTCCGACAGCTCACGTCAAGCACCAGATGCTCCCTGCCGACCTTCGCTTTCAATTCCTCCAGGCGGTCAAAACGGATCTCGCCGCCCGAAAAGACATAGGAAGTCACGATCACATGACTCGCACCCCCACAGATAAATTCCGGCGCATTGTCCGCCGTGATGCCACCGCCGACCTGCAAGCCGCCGGGGTATGCCGAAAGTGCCGAAAGCGCCTGCGCCTTTGTCGCTTCATAGTAGTCCGAGTCCCTCGCGTTCAGCAGGATCACATGTCCGCCACGCAGCCCCTTTTTCTGATAGAGCCTTGCAAAATCTGCCGCCGAGTGCTCCGAGACAAAGTTCTCCGTGGCAAAATCACCCTCATCCCTCAGACTTTTTCCTACGATCTGCTTGACCTTTCCGTTGTGAATATCGATACAGGGTCGAAATTCCATGCTTTTCACCTCATAACATCATGTACTGCTGCATCTGTTCCGTGCCTTCACAGCTAAAATGCAAAAATCCATTTAAGAGTGTAGCACAATTTCACGAAAAACAAAATATTTCCTTTCTATTTTTTTATATTATTAAGTGAGCACGCTCCATTGACATTATTTTTTATTTTTTGTATCATAGGATAAATACAAAAAGCGATAAATATAAAACTGAAAGCGAGGATAAAAACAATGGGTTCAATTATTGGTGAAGGCATTACTTTTGATGATGTTCTGTTAGTTCCGCAGTATTCGGAAGTGACTCCCGATATGATCACTCTGACTACAAAGCTGACAAACGCCATCACATTAAACATTCCCATGATGAGTGCTGCGATGGACACGGTCACCGAGCACCGCATGGCGATCGCGATGGCACGTCAGGGAGGTATCGGAATCATTCATAAGAACATGTCTATCGAAGCACAGGCGGAAGAGGTTGACAAAGTAAAACGTTCTGAGAACGGTGTCATCACCGATCCCTTCTCCTTATCAGAGGAGCATACCTTACAGGATGCTGACGATCTGATGGGAAAATTCCGCATTTCCGGTGTCCCGATCACCAGAAACGGCAAACTCGTCGGCATTATCACAAACCGTGATCTCAAGTTTGAAACCGACTTCACAAAGAAGATCAAGGAGAGCATGACCTCTGAAAATCTGATCACTGCACGTGAGGGCATCACCCTTGAAGAAGCAAAACAAATCCTCGCAAAGGCAAGAAAAGAGAAGCTTCCGATCGTAGATGCAGACAACAATTTAAAGGGTCTCATCACGATCAAGGACATTGAAAAGCAGATCAAATATCCGCTCAGCGCAAAGGATGCTCAGGGACGTCTGCTCTGCGGTGCGGGAGTCGGCATCACGGGCAACATGATGGACCGCGTGGACGCACTCGTAAATGCACACGTAGATGTCATCGTTGTAGATTCCGCCCACGGACATTCCAAGAACATTATTGAGGCAGTAAAAAAGATCAAAGCAAAATATCCCGATCTGCAGGTCATCGCCGGAAACATTGCGACCGGTGAAGCTACAAAGGCACTGATCGAAGCAGGTGCAGACGCAGTCAAGGTAGGTATCGGACCCGGTTCGATCTGTACGACCCGTGTCGTTGCAGGTATCGGCGTTCCGCAGGTCTCAGCGATCATGGATTGTTATGCAGTTGCAAAAGAATACAACATCCCCATCATCGCAGACGGCGGTATCAAATACTCCGGCGACATGACGAAAGCTCTGGCTGCCGGCGCAAATGTATGTATGATGGGTAGTCTGTTCGCAGGCTGTGACGAGGCACCCGGTACGTTCGAGCTCTATCAGGGAAGAAAATACAAGGTTTACCGTGGCATGGGAAGTATCGCAGCCATGGAGAACGGCTCTAAGGACCGTTACTTCCAGGAAAATGCCAGAAAACTCGTTCCCGAAGGTGTCGAGGGACGTGTGGCATACAAAGGTTCGCTGGAGGATACGGTGTTCCAGATGATCGGAGGTATCCGTTCCGGAATGGGCTACTGCGGCTGCCCTACCATTACAGACCTGCAGGAAAGAGGCAAATTTGTGAAGATCTCTGCGGCAGCGCTGCGCGAGAGCCATCCGCATGACATTCACATCACCAAGGAAGCACCCAACTATGCGAGTGACAGCAACTAGAATACGGTCTCAGCAGTAAATGCTTCGACCAGATTTTTCAAAAAAGGGAGGATTTAAACTATGGGTATTATCAGCAGATTTACAACAATCATGAAGGCAAACATCAATGATCTTTTAGACAAGTGCGAAGATCCCGCAAAGATGGTGGATCAGACATTGCGCGAACTGAATGAAAGCCTTGCCGAGGTCAAGAAAGAGACCGCCGGTGTTATGGCTGAGGAGCAGCGCTGCAAACGCGAGTATGACGCAGTAGTTGCAGAGATCGACAAGTGGACGGGTTACGCAGAAAAGGCGATCAATGCAGGCAACGATGGCGATGCCAAAGAGTTTATCGCTAAAAAGCAGCAGGCGGAAGCAAAGCTTTCCAGCGTGAAGCAGACCTACGATGTCGCTGCTGAGAACGCAAATAAGATGCGCCAGATGCACGACAAGCTGGTTTCCGATATCAATACATTGGAAGGCAAGCGTGAGATGATCAAGGCAAAGGTTGCAGTTGCCAAGACACAGCAGAAGGTGAATGAAGTCACCTCCAAGACAAATGTGGACGGCACGATCGCCGCTTTTGAGCGCATGGAGGCAAAAGCTGACCGCATGCTGGATTCAGCAAATGCAATGGCTACCTTGAATTCCGCACCGGAAGACAGCGCAGAGGCATTGGCTGCAAAGTACGATTCAGGCTCCGTTTCCTCCAGTGTTGATGCTGAGCTTGCTGCCATGAAGGCAAAGCTCGGAAAGTAGAGGGTCGTTTATGGGTAGAGCAGGTGCCGGAAGATCTTCCGGCGGTTCCCATCATTCCGGGGGCGGACATTCCATCAGCAGATCCAGTGGCGGACATCGCGTGAACAGCTCCCGTGCAGGCAGCAGTTCCCACCGCGCAGGAAGTGGCAGCAGCTATCATCGCTCCACTCCTCCACCGCGCAGCAGCTATGGCGGTTATCCGCCGCCCCGTCCGTCATACGGCAGACGAACGACCGTTTTTGTCGGCAATCGCGGCGGTTCCGGCTACACAAATGTTTCCGGAAGTATCATCGCGTCACTGGTCGTTCTGATCGTATTTACCGCGATCATGTTCGGAATTGTAAGTATGATGTTTTCCTCCGGTTCCCGGACTGCTGATGTCAGCAGCACGATCAACCGTGAACCACTGACAGACAGTGCAGCATTTATCAATGACTGTATTGTTGATGAGATTGACTGGTTTGACAACATCTCCGGTACAGAACGCAGACTCCGGAACTTTTATGACGAGACCGGCGTACAGCCGTATATCGTTCTTCATGACTATGATGCATCACTGACAACCGACGGAGAAAAGGAACAATGGGCGCTGAATTACTATGACACGTACATTCAGAATGAGAACACATTCCTCTATGTGTATTTTTCCGAGGCGGATACGGATAACGATGTAGGTTACATGTGCTATGTAAACGGTAAGCAAACCGGTGCCGTCATGGATTCTGAAGCGATCGAGATCTTCTGGAATTACATAGACCGCTACTGGTACTCCGACATGAGCACCGACGATCTGTTTGTGACTGTTTTTGACAAGACCGCAGACACGATCATGCGTGTATCTACAACCGGTGCGGATGTAGCAAAGATCGCAGTCATCATCATCGGCGTGATCGTTATTCTGATCGTTTTGTTTGTCTGGTGGAGAGCCAAGGCAAAACGCGAGAAGGAAAAAGCCGCCGAGACCGAGCGCATCTTAAATACACCGATGCAGGATCTGGTCAACGAAAACAGCAAGGCAGATGAGCTTGCAAAGAAATATGATGAAATGGAATAAATGAGTATATGAAATAACAAAGAAGGTTTCCGCTGAAAGTGGAAACCTTCTTTGTTTAGTATGTTCCGGGTGCATGACACTATTTTACCTTAGATATAATTGATCTGAAATCCGGGTTCGCCATACTCTGCGATCAGTTCCTCCATCCGACCCTGTTCGATGGCACTCATGTCCACGGTCGCAAGATTTGGCATCGTAAATAACGGCGACAGATCATCGATCATACATTCTTGCATATTCAGATACGTGATATCCTCCCGTCCCTCTAATGCCGAGATGTCCCGAATATCCGAATAGTAAATATATAGTTTTCC
The DNA here is from genome assembly GCA_051879675.1 of Lachnospiraceae bacterium. Taxonomy (GTDB): domain Bacteria; phylum Bacillota; class Clostridia; order Lachnospirales; family Lachnospiraceae; genus W0P33-017. Next base: position 29,566 of record JBJEML010000106.1, read on the forward strand.
AATATAGGCGACATCACGGATACACTCCAGATCTGTCTGTCCGTCAGCCCCGATCGCCAGTTCATCGATATACATCCCCTGTATATACTTCCAAGCGTCCGAATTGTTTCCAATCCCAAGATAGTCATATCTCTGAAATTCGCTGATCGGACTGCCGTCATAGCTTCCGGTATTGTCAAGATTCAGTGCGCTGATCGCCGGCCATGTACGAACTGCCTCGATCCCCTTCAACCTTCCATTATCCATCAGATTGACATCTCTCAGCTGTTCTTTGCCCGCCAGCGGCGAGAGATCTGTAATGTCATTATTTGTCAAATGGATCTGCTGCAGTTCCTCCAGATCCTTCATCGGAGACAGGTCTGTGATCTGTTCCGCTTCGATAAACACGATCCTCAGATTCGGCATATTTGCCAAATCCGAAAGATCCCTGATCGATCCGCGTAATCGCTCAGCCGTTGCAAACCACGCGCTGCTCTCCTCATAGTATTCGTTCATAGAAGCGCATGCTGTATCCTTCTGTATGTAAATCTCCTCTACCCTTTTCAGATCATCCATTGTCAGCGGCTCGTCCGGCATATCCAGCATGAGACGTACCGCTTCCTCGATGAGCGGCTCCTGAAAAGTCACATATCTGTCATGGATCAGCGTCCGATACGAGAGCACACCGGTCACCACACACACTGCCAGTACAGCTGTCAAAGCTGCTGCCCATTTAGTCATTTTTCTTCTGTGTGTAATGTACTCTCTTGTCGTCCGGTGCAAAGCGTCCAGCAGCTCGTCATCGTTTTTGTAACGCTTATCTGGCGCAAAGGCGCAGCATTTTGCCGCGACCTTTTCCAGCTTTGTCAGTGGAAGCTTCATGGGCTGCTCCTTTCCGGTCAAAAGCCATGACAACACTACCCCAAAGGAATAGATGTCCGAGCGGATATCTGTCTGCATAAAGCCATACTGCTCCGGCGGCGCAAAGCCTTCCGTTCCGCTGATCACCGTATCGCTGGCTGCCTCTTTCTTATACACACGGCTAATGCCAAAATCAATGAGCGCCAGACTGCCGTCATCCCGTACGATAATGTTCTTCGGTTTGATGTCACGGTGAATGATGACCGGAGCACTGGTATGAAGCGCCTTCATCGCCTCTGCCAGCGCGATCGCCAGATCTCTTGCAATGTCTTCCGTCATGATATGCCCTTTGACATACTGATCCAAGGATACGCCTTCTATATATTCCCTCAAAATACAGCGGTAGTTTTCGTTTTTATACTCTCCGACGTAGCAGGGCAGCGCGGCGCAGCGGATGTCCTCCATCTGCGCATCCTCCGTCTGGTCAAGCAGTTTACTGTCTCCGGTGTAACATTTCGCCACTATCTTTTTTCCGGTAGACTTCTGTTTCAAAAGCAATGTGTCACAGCCGTCCGCACAGCTGAGACACTCTACGATATCATACGCCTCCACCAGTTCCCGGGGTAATGTATCCTCGTAGCCTTCCCCATAAAAGTTATTGAATGCCTCGTAGCTTTCCACTTTACTCCTCCCAATCCATATTCATAGTGTAACATCCATATTGATACTCCTTTATTATACACGCCCGAGCTTACCAAGTACATTTTTTTTGTAAATAAGGCGGAAAAAGGCGATTCCCACAATCAGGAACCGCCTTTATACTCAATATCTCTTCAATATTATTTCTTTACTGTCACTGTCACCTTCACGGTCTTTCCGTTTGCCTTCACAGAGATCACAGCCTTTCCGGCTTTCTTACCGGTAACCGTACCTTTGGCATCTACAGTAGCTACCTTCTTGTTGGAAGAAGCGTAGGTGATCTTCGTTGCCGGCGTAGCGGTTGCGGAGATCTTTACTTTCTTTCCAACCTTGACAGTGGCCTTTGCAGATTTTACCGTTAAGACCTTATTGTCCGTGATCGTCGCAAGCTTTAACTGTTTGGCATCCTTCTCCCAGTCATTCTTAGGCGCGATCACACAGTTGCCGTCTGCACTCTTGGCAGAAGTGAAGTTCTTATTTGCAAGAACCGTTCCATCTGCCTTGACAATCTTAATATCATCCACATAGACAGCACTGTTCTTTGCGGTAATGTTGATTCCCTTAACAAAAATAGAGAAATCTACAACTACCTTCTGGGCTGTTGCCACATCACCCGGTGCATCTTCTGCGTGAAGCGCTCCATTTTTCGCTTTGTAGGTGATCACATAGAAATCTCCGGTTTTCTTTACCGTCGCATAATCAACCGGAACGTCCTTCTGCTGTGCGTCATCCCATGTGGTCAGAGACGCATCTTCATGGATCTCTACACTCGGAAGTTCTGAAGATCCTGCGTATTTCCAATCGTCCTCTGACGCATCATTAAAGTTCAAGGAGCCGCCAATATTGACAGTCGCTCCCTCTTTGAAAAAGGATACCGGAATGTAAAGCTTATAGCTTACGGTATAACTCTTCGAATAAGAAGACGGTTCACCAAAATCCCACAGACCGGCATCTGTTTTTGAAGCGCTGTCCCAGTCATCCTCCCAGCTTGAATTGGTAAAATTCACCGGAATCTCAACGACCTTATTTTTCGTTGCAGCTGAAACCTCGGTTACCGGTGCAAGAAGGCTAAGTGCCATTGCTCCTGCGCCAAACATGGTCATCACACGTTTTACAATTTTGTTCATAAGCCCATTCTCCTTTTCTTGTTTTCGTAACTATTCTGAACAGTCACGTTTTTTCTGGTTTATGATTGATTTTATCATTTTATCTTTACAAAAAGGGATGCAGCCTGCACACATCTCTCTGCTATCCCTCCCCCAGCAACGGAACCTCAATGGAGGTCAGCAGATACTGCATCTCCATCATATCCATATGATGGGAAATACCGTAAATAATAGCCGCATCTCTCTTGAATTTTGGGTACAACACACTTTTTCCTGCACTTTTAAGGAGTTTCTGCGTCTCATCCAAAGACAGTCCAAAGCCAAAGGCAAGCTGGATCAGCTTATCCCGCGAAGGGATACGCGTCCCGTTGAAAATCTGATGGCCATAGGTTCTGTCTATCTGCGCTTTCTTAATGACCTGCTCCGGAACGGTTCCCTGTTCTTCGCATAGTCTCCGCAAATATTCCGATACAGATAATTCCTCGAACACATCCCCGTTCTCATCCAAAATCTTATGAAAATCCTTGCTGCCAACGATCTGTTTCAATAAGGCATTGGTCGTATCTGCCATGCCATCACCTCTTCCCTACTTCCATTGCCCGTAGCTTCCATTTATTTTCTGCATATAATTGTAACAATTTTTTCCATAATCAGCACCACCGGCTTAGCCGGTGGTTTGCTCTGCCCCTATAAGGGGCTGTTA
>JBJEML010000107.1:0-6217 GCA_051879675.1 Lachnospiraceae bacterium
GAGGCATCACGATCGTAAACGGTTTTTTGGAGCGGTCAACTTCCGCATGAAAATAACCGTTTTCCTCCCATTTCCGGTACAGACGATCCTCAATCCCCTTCGGATCATAGGTCTTGGCAAGTTCTTTACTCATATCTATATCCTTCTTTCATTTTTTTCATTTGATGTAACTGTTCAGAATAGCTATAACAGTTCTATGGTAAATGCATTTTTTGTTGTTGTCAAGGGCAGAAATCACATGTATAATTAGATACATATCAGTATATACATATTCGCTTTATAAAACAGGAGACAAAACTATGGGATTTAACAACTTAAATGAGCTCGACGAAATGCATCTGGATGTATTGAGGGAGATCGGCAACATCGGATCCGGAAATGCCGCGACCTCTCTTTCTTCCATGTTACATACAACAGTTGAAATTGAAGTACCTACGATCAGCCTGATCAACTACGACAGAGTTTCCCAGTATCTCGGCGGTAAGGACCGCGAAGTCATCGGTCTTGCACTTGGTCTGGAGGAAGACATCGACGGTGTCATGCTGCACGTCGTGCAGCCAAAATTTGCTTCCCGGATTGTAAATGCCTTTTATCCGAAAGATATACAGACTCTGTCAGACATCAATGAGATGGATCTGTCAGCAGTGAAGGAAACCAGCAATATCACGACCGCTGCCTATGTAAACTCACTGGCCACAATGACAAATACTTTCATCAACATCACCCCGCCCATCGACTATCTGGATACGGTTGAAAATGTATTAAAGCATGCGGCAGACCGTTTCGATTCCATCGGTCATCAGGTCATTTACATCGATGAAAATCTCTATATCGGGGATACCGAGATCAAGAGCAGCATGATCCTGATCCTGCAGATCGACTCCCTGAAAAAATTATTCGCCAAGTTAGGAATACCCTGTTAAGAAATGTCTCGCTCCGTGAGCCCTTTCTTCATCATGTATTAAAAACATCGGGAACCATACGGTTCCCGATGCTTTACTTTTCATCCGGTGTTTCTTCCTCTACGTCATTTTCCTCATAGATCCCGTTTGCCAGAGCATACACCGCGCCGATCACAAAATAGACACCTGCCACACTCATGAACACGCCGACAGCGATCATCCAGACAGACAGCTTCTCACCACTCTTCGCCGACTCCGAAAACAGCTGATACATCAAATAAGCAATATAGCCGCCTGCAAAGCCTCTTATGAAATAGGAAGCCTTCCGCATTGCATAAGTCACCAGCAAGTATTTTGCCAGCTTGCCCTGCGCTTTATCTTTCATTTCGTTTCCCATTTTATTCGTCCTCTCCATTTTCCTCATCAGCCACAACAGCAGCTGTTCCTCCGGCAACCGCTGCAACGATCACCACGACTGCAATGATCACCAGTAATACGATTCCTGCAAATATTGTCAGAATATTCATGTTTTCTCTCTTTCCTTTCACTCACAGCTTAATAAATGGTTGCATAAACACTCAGTCCGGCGTCCTGCAAATAGGTTTTGTATTTTTTAACATACGCATTCGGTACATTGACCTTTGCCTTCACATATGTCTTGCTGAATGCTTTCGCTGAAACACCGGTTATCTTCTTGGAATTAATCGTGATCGTCTTCAGCTTTGGGCAATTGTAAAATGCTGCACGATAGATCTTCAGCATATTTTTCCCAATGGTAAGTGTCGTAAGTTTTGGCATATCACGAAACGCATTCGCCCCAATACTGGTCACCTTATAATTGACTCCTCCAAAAGTAATCCTATCCGGAATCGTAAGCGTTGTCAAGGTCTGTTTTGTACAGCCGACCGCCCGCACCCGGGGATCTGAGCTGGTCGTACGCACCACCTGATAGGTAATATAGTTGATCGTACGCGTGTCTCCAAGCTTCGGTTTCTCTTCTGTGATGGTTCCGTCCGTCATGGAAACGAGCCACACGGCATTCACCGTCAGATTTTTGGTCACATATGTATATGCAGTCGTATCCCAGCCAAGGATATAGCCCTTACGAGTCCATACCGGCGGTGTTGCAGAACCTCCGTAGTAGGACGCCACCTCTGTCACCTGTCCGCTGTATGCATCTTTAAACGTGACGGTATAATTCTGTTTCCACGACGTATACACATCCAGATTCTGCTGGACATTCGTATAATCCTTATCCCATGTGAGCGTATATCCGCTCCGCTCACTCACAGTCGGAGCAGAAGCAGAGCCGCCAACCGCCACTTCCTCGGTCTTGAGCAATGTTCCACCATCATAAAATCTGACTGTGCATGTCACGGAAGTAGAAATTCCATTGTTTCTTGCAAATGTCTCCGCATACGAACCTTTATCGCAAGCGATTACCAGCCACGGTGAACAATTCGAAAATGCGCCGTCTCCGATCTTCACAACCGTGCCGGGTATTTTGGCACTGCTCAATCCGGTACACCCGTAAAACGCCTTCTCACCGATCGTCGTGATAGTCGGATACAGATCTACGATCTTCTCCAGATAAATGCAGCCCTCAAACGCCCGGTCTCCGATCACACGCACCGGACAGGCCGCGGAACCGATCGTGTAGTTACTATCGATCGAATTTGCAACTGCCAGTGCCGCCGGCCACTGGATGAGCATTGTTTTATCCTTTGAGTAGAGCACACCGTTCTCGGAACAGTATTTTTGATTGCCGCCCAACACAGTGATCTTACTCAGGCGCGAGCAGTTTGCAAACACCCCTGTTCCAATGGATGTGACACCCGGAACAATAGACACCTCTGTCAGCTGGTCACATTCATAAAACGCGCGATCTCGCAACTCCTTTATGCCTGTATTAAATGAGATCGTCGTGATCGGGCATCCCATAAAGGCTTCCGCACCAACCCACTCATAGGTGGAGCCAAAGACCACTCCGCTGATATACGCACAATTTGCAAATACGTTACCGTTCACTCCGATGACTGTATATGCATTTGTCTCCCCGTCCGGCTTGATCGTCGCCGGAAGCGTCAACACCTTTGCCGCCTGACCGGAATAGCTGTAACCGCTGATGCATACCTTACCGTCATCCTTGTTTCCGTAGATCTGATAGTAAAAAACAAAACCGTCCGGATCCGGATCCGTATATCCGCCCTCGACTGCCGTACCGGTATACTGTGCATGTCCCGTCAGTTCCCGGTCCGTATACACCGCCGCGTGCGCAACAACTGTCTGACCCGGGCACCATCGCAGGTACAATCCGACCAGCAGACATGCCACTACGAAACCTGCCACAGTGATCCATTGGTTTTTTATAACTCTTTCTCTCATATCAGCCTCCTGATTCTGCTGCGTTAGCTGATTGCCTTCAACTGGATTGTTGTGCTGATACCGGATGATTTGATCTTTGACCGATAAGTCTTCAGCTTCGAGTGATATGCATAAAACATGGCGTTGTTCTTTATCCCGTAAAAAGCTTTACTTCCTATAGTGGAAAGCTTTTTCGTATTAATCTTTACTTTACTCAGATTTTTACATTTGTAAAAGGCCTTTGCACTGATCGTCGTAACATTTGAGCCTATCGTAACACTGGTGAGATTTGCATTGGACGCAAACGCGTTCTCATCAACCCGTGTCACCTTGTACTTTACACCATTGATCGTCACCGTCGCAGGGATCGTGATCGATTTCGCCGCCGTATTGGAATTGGATACATACCACACACACGGATTCTGCGGATTGGAGACTGACACGCGATAAACAACCGTTCCCTTCGTCAGTTCTTTATTTTTGTTTGCGGGTTTTACGGTATCCTTATCAATAACAAAACCGGTTGCCGGATCCTTCCATGACGCATAGACCGTCAGATCTCCGGTAACGCTGGAAAATGACTTATCCCATTTGAGTGTGTAACCGCTCATCGTCCATTTCGGTGCCGTCGCAGACTTTCCGTATTCCACCTGAACGGTTGCAGTCTTGTTCCGGTATCCGTCAATGAAGGTCACCGTATAGACACGCGTATATGTCGCCGTTACGGTCAGGTCGCTGACTACATTGCTGAAACTGCTGCTCCATGTGAGCTTGTATCCGGGACGCTCCGGCATAGAAGGTGCCGTCGCAGCGGAGCCGTATACGACCTCCTGTGAGGAGAGCAATGTGCCGGTATCCGACATGAATCTTACCGTATAGGTCATGACCGTTCCGATCCTGTTGCTGGAAGCATAAGCAGCTGCCTGCGAACCGCTATGACAGTACATCGTCAGTCCATACACACCCAAAAATGCATTGGAACCGATCGATGTGACCGTCGCGGGAATGGTGATCTTTACCAGCGATGCACAGTAGGCAAAGGCTGTCGTACCAATACTTACCACGCCTGAGGGAATCGTAACCTCTGCCAGCTTGCTGCAGCCATAAAATGTGCTGTTACTGATAGAAGTAAGCTTTGACGGCAGTTTGATCGTCTGGAGCGCATAACAGTTCTGAAATGCAGCCTCACCGATGCCGGTAATATTATCAGGCATTGTCACACTCGTCAACGCGCTGCATCCGCTGAACGCATAGCCGGGAATGGATGTTACCTTATCCGGAATCGTGATCGTCGTAAGCGCACTGCAGTTGCGAAAAGCTTCCGCCCCGATCACCTGTACCGACTCCGGCAATGTGATACTCGTAAGCGCCTGTGCTCCTGCAAACGCTCCCTGACCGATCGCAGTCAGGCGGTTTGCGATCGCTGCCGGTGCCGTATAAGCAGCGCTCAGCTTGCCGGACGGATACTGCAGCAGGGTATATGTATTATAATTGCCGGTCATATTCTGGCTGTAGCCGACATACTCATACAAAACGCCGTCATTTGACACATATTTCTGGTTTCCTGCAGTCACATTCAACGCTGTCAGTGCCGGGCAGTCGCTGAAAGCCTGGCTGCCGATGGAAGTCACCGTTGCAGGGATCGTGACCGTGGTCAGCGTAGGGCATCCGTAAAACGCCCGGTCTCCGATGGTCAGCAGTCCTGTCACCTGTGTAGTGGAAGAAGAGTTGTTTCCGGTTCCGGTACCGGTCGAACCACCCTGCATCGTAACTGTGGTCAGTCCTGCATTTCCTGCAAACGCCGCACTGCCGATCGCAGTCACGTTATAAATAACAGCTGTCGTTCCGGTTGTACCGGCAGATGTCTCTATTTGTGTCGGAACTGTCAGCGCTGTTGCCGTTCCTCTGTATGCCGTGATCGTTGCTGTCGTACCGCTGGTCGTATAGACAAATCCGTTGTCGGACACGCCATCTCCATCCGAATCCTTCTCTGCACCGTTATTCGCAGCCCCATACATCATACTTTTCTCCTGTACCACCGTTGCCGCCTGTGCCGTGAACGGCATCTGCGGAGCAACCACAGGCACAGCTATGATCATCGCTGTCAGCACAGCTATCCATTTTCTCTTCATTGTACTGATCTCCCTAATTCTGTCCTGTATCTGATCAGACTCATCACAATTTTTCTAAATTGTGTCGTCTCTGAATAATTTCATTATAATTGTTTAAACATACAAATTCAAGTTTCTGCCGGTAGATTCTGTCAGAAGACTGTCAATTTTCGTATCGTCTGTCTGTGCCTCCTGCCGGGGTGTCTCGCGGCTCACCTGATTTCTCAGTTTTTTCATCAGTTTGTTCATTCCGGAAATGTATTCACTGTTGCCAAACACCTTTTTTACCTGTCTTGTCGTCGCTTTTTTCAGCTCGCTCTTATCGATCTTAACGGTTCCGTCTCCCTTTACCTGAATACCAAGTGTTTCCAGCGAACTGCTGTATTCCTTCATAAGCTCCTTCATATTTTTTCCGGTCCGTCGGATATCAGAACTGTCGGAAGCGCCCGTTGAACTCACCGCATGATTATAGATGTCCAGATAAGCGGTGACTGTGTTGTAAATAGACATTGTATCATCCTCGTCCGTACTCTCAAAATCCAACTGTTCCAGTCGCTCCAGAGCACGCACCATCGCTTTTCGGTCTGCGCTCACCACATCATGATTCGAACTGTTCTTCCGGTAATTCTCATCCTTAAAATACTGATTTCCTGCATAGGCACGGTTCATTAAGCTTGACACACGAATTGACATACTCATCCTTCATTACCTCCCTGTAAACAACTGTCTTTAACCACTGCACATGTCTATTATTTATTATTATCGGCATTTTTTGCAAAAAAATAAATCAGCACCACCGGCTTAGCCGGTGGTTTGCTCTGCCCCTATAAGGGGCTGTTA
>JBJEML010000108.1:0-93721 GCA_051879675.1 Lachnospiraceae bacterium
ATTGCTTTTGCCTGCTCCAGATGTGTAATATGCCCCGGATGCACCAGATCAAAAACACCATGACAGAGGGCAATGGTCTTGCCCTCTGTCTTTAATGCCGTTCTTATATGATCTTTAAATTCTTTTTTCGTAACTATTTTTCTCACGAATCATTCTCTTTTCTCTGAAATGTACTATCCTAAATATTTGAACCAGTCCTCTGTAGCCGTGCTGATCGTATCCGGAGTCCAAACCGGTGCTTTTGCCCAATAATCAATATTATCAAGCACCTTCTGTACACCTTCCTCAAAAGTCACATGCGCTTTCCAGCCCAATGCCTTCTCAATCTTCGTCGTATCTGCAAACGTACAATCCGGCTCACCAGGTCGCTTCGGAATATGTGTAATTTCTCCACCCAGCAATTCACAGAGCCGATTGACGGAATAGGTTCCGCCACTTCCCACATTGAATGTCTCCTGCTTTACATCAGACATCGCTGCTGTATAAAATGCATCTGCAATATCGGTGACATATGTAAAATCTCTGGTCTGCTCTCCGGTTCCCACTACTGTAAAAGGCTTTCCTGCCAGCTTCTGTGCCAAAAACACACCAAATACCGCACCATAAGTACCGGATGTACGAGATCTCGTTCCATATACATTAAACAAACGTAATGTGACAACAGGTAAACCATATACCTGTCCCCAATGAAGCACCGTCTCCTCTCCCAATCGCTTAGTCAATGCATACGGATACTGTGGTCTGATCTCCGCGGTTTCTTTCGTCGGGAATTCATCCGGTATACCGTAACAAGACGAGGATGCCGCATACACCAGCTTCTTTACATTTGCATTTCTTGCACATTCCACAACATTATATGTACCCAGCACATTCGAAGAATAGTAATCCCAAGGTCTCTGGATGGATGGTACAATATCTGCTAATGCTGCAAAGTGGAATACATAATCTACATCTTTAAATATTGGCTCTATATCTTCTTTACTACGAATATCCAGATGATATATTGTCAGATTCTCATTTCCTTTCTGATGGTCCAGATTCTCAGGACGCCCGGTCGTCCAGTTATCAATCACACGTACCGTATGTCCCTCTGCCAATAAGCGATCCACCATGTGTGACCCTATAAAACCACATCCGCCTGTAACCAATGAAATCATGTGTTCTCTCCTTTTTCTCTTCAGCATTTACAATTCTAAACTATCATATTATAGCATAATCAATTCAATTGTACAAATCCCACTGCTTCCTGTAAATCTTTACATATATAGTCCGGCTCCACATCAGCTTCCAGTTGTTCTACACCATAACCGCTATTCACTAAAACCGTCTTCAATCCTGCATTTTTTCCGAGCTGGATATCAGATGCCCGATCGCCAATCATATACGAATATTGCAGATCAATATCATATTTCTTTTGTGCCTCCAAAATCATACCTATGCGAGGTTTTCGGCAATTACATTCAATAGCGTATTTTCTAACAATTCCACTCGGAAGATGGGGGCAATAAAACACATCATCAACTCCGACTGCTTCCATCAAGCGCTTGTTCATCTCCTGCAAAGCTTCCTCTGTAAAATAGCCTCTTGCAACTCCACTTTGATTGGAAATCACAATCACATAAAAACCTTTTTGGCTAATAGCATCAATACACTCTTTTGCAAAAGGAAATATTTCCAAATCATCAACTTTGCAAACATAGCTTTTTTCTACGGTTAAAACCCCATCTCGATCCAAAAAAACTGCTGGTCTACTCATTGATTGCCATTACCTCATCTACCACCTGCTGTAATATCATGTTATGAATAGATTCCACGATCCCATATTCCATACAAGGAACATAGAGATTATACTCACCCATCTGTTTTACTTTATTATCCGGCTTAAACCCAGTTAATGTTACTACGCTTGCACCCTTTTCATGAGCAACTTCAATTGCATTAATAATATTCTGCGAATTGCCAGAGCTACTAATTGCAACCAACAAATCCCCTGGCTGCGCAAGCATCTCCAACTGCTTTGAGAACACATACTCATATCCATAGTCGTTACCTAAACAAGTTAGCGTAGCAGCATCATACATTCCAACTGTAGTCAAACCACCATTTTTCAAAAAATCCGCCGTCATATGAATTGCAATTGCAGCACTTCCACCATTACCAATAAAATAAATGTGATTTTTTTCCCGCCTCTTTTGTTCATGGAAAACGGAACCCAACATTGCTATTGCATTTTCATAATCATGCACCATTTCATTACTCCGATAAAGACTTGTTTTGTATAAACTATCGATAAATCGATTTATATAATTCCTATTCTCTTTCATATTGTTTATATTCAACCTTTCTCTGATGCGTGAAATAAATACTTTCTATTTGCATCAACCAGACAAAACCATATTCATCTGGATAAAGTCTCTGAAAATTTCCGTTATCTATTTTTATCAAATTATCTGTTCTCGTCTCAGATAAACTCAATAATGAGTCCTCCGTTGATGCTCTATCTTCCAATATTTCATCAAGTCTTTCAACAATATAGCTGTTATCTGTATTCCTATAGCGGCTCAGTTGTCAACACAAAATTCTAAGATTGCATTTTATACATTTCATAGTACATATTTTGCAACCCTTCCACATATGTGTCGAGATTCATTCGAACAACTTCGGAACACATCTCGTCACACTTTATTCTTTCTTTTTCATACAACGCTTTCGTAAATGTGAAATTTGCACAAATATCATGAACAGACATTGCCATCCACATTTCTAACATCGAATTTGTAGCATTGTGGCTAGAATCATATCTTTTTTTTGCATAATACAAGTTCGCATTTCTTATCACAATTTCACCAGTAGAAAAATGAAGTAAATCAATTAAAATATGCTGAACCATATTATAGAAACCATGCAAGCAAAAGAATTTCTGATTTACCTTCGGATTACAGGATCTAATACTAACGCCTTCTATTTTAGGCACATTAGAATAGACATCTCTAGAAACAACATATTTTACATTTTCTAACATCGGACGGTCACTCATTTCCATAAACATTTTGAACCCCATCCCATTATAATATAGCACTTTTTCGTTAGTCAATCCCAGCCTATTATCAAACGAATTGTCGAAACAACCTATAAAAACATTTATATCCTTTTCACGAATATCTTCTATTAATGTAGAATAGTCTTCTCGATATGCAGGCGCAATGATATTCACTCTTTTTTTATTTATATATTTGTCAAACTCTTTATCTACATCCGCCTGCTGACTGCTATCGTTTTGCATTCCTTCAATAGCGCATAATGTTGTCCAATATTGATGATACAAATCAGGTTGATATTTTTTTAACCGTTGGAAATAAGTTGCTGTTTCCATTAGTTTCTTTGCATCTTCTGTCTGACAGTTTTCAAAATAGTAACCATATTTTTCACGAACAAAGCAATCTTTTTCTGTATCCAATAGACATGCAATCATTTTATCCCTTGCAATCCTTCCCATTACAAGGCATCCTGAATACAAAAAGATATGTGTGAGTCGTCTCCACTGAATAAAAGATAAATCTCTATATGAAATATTATTCACTCTGTGTTCTATTATTTTTGCGGTCTGTTTCAGCTCATCAATTGTAATATCTTTTGAATCCATCGCTTGTATCAAATCCGAAAAACACTGAATAATAGTTCTTTTTCTTGTTATGTTTAATAATGGATTATAGCCAGCATTTATTGCTAAATAAACTGTTCGTCTCAATTTTTTTGTATCACAATGTCCTTCTTTTCGTGAATTCATTACTTGCTTTGCCAAACGCTCTTCTAAACTTTCTCCACAACACTTACAGTATACAGAGTCAAAAAGACTTTTTTCTTTCAACTTACATACAAACATAAAAGCCAAATACTGAATTCTTTGCATAATTCCTATCATTATTTGATGTTTTGATCATACAATAGTAATAATCAAATTCTCCTTCCTATTCTTCATATGTCCACCTTTTATTTTTGCACCTCCCACAGTGTGCTGTCTGACAATACATCGCTCGACTATTTTATCTATATTACGATAAATATTCTTCTTGAATTATCTCCAGCAAAAGCGAATCCCACCACTTACCATCATAAAAATATTGATCACGCCACGTTCCATCTATCGTCATGCCCAGTTTCTGATATAAGTTAATCTTTTTATGATCAAATTCATATAATTCTGTCCAAATTTTCTTTAAATTTATCTCTTTAAATCCGTAATCAAACAGCAATTGACACGCTTCTTCCGCAATACCCTCATCATCTATATATGATTCGTCCTTACCTATGTAAAGTGACAAATCCGAATTACGATGCACCCAGTTAATATAACACAAACCACAGCAGCCTAATAATTCCTGAGTCTTATTGTCCCGAATTGTAAACATCAATGTAGAATTATCATTGACGACTTTTGCATCATACCATTTTTTTTGCATATCAGAATTTATTTCCTGATACTCTCTAAAGTATTTTCGAAAGTTAGGTAGATTTCGCCACTTTCTCAATTGTTCAAGATCGTCCGGTTCAACTGTATCCAAATAAACCCTTTTCCCTTTCAGCATTTAACTATCACTCCTTAATTGCTACATCACTCCAACATAAACACTCATCTGCCTTCAAATCATGCACAAGTGTCATACCTACTACCTTATTTATTTCATATGGCAACACTCCACCTTCCTTGGCGGGACGCAATGGAAAGATGTCATTTTTCGTAATAACTTCGCCAGCTTTCATATCTCTTTGGGTATAAAATGCCCTACGCTGTACCATAACAGTATCTTTTTCATTATCTTCAATCCGTTTTATTCCATCGCCCATCGCATAATGCAATTCCATACATGCATTAACCATTTCTCGCCATGTTACCGGATTCATTGAAAACTTATGATCCGGCCCGACACGATCATTATCATCTGTAAAATGCTTTTCAAAAACCCGTGCTCCCAATGCATACGCACCCAGAACCGTTGCGTGACCAAATGTGTGATCAGACAATCCTAAAATACATGTTGGGTACAACTCTCTATACCTCTTTAATACGTTTAAATTTATATATTTATAATTCTCTTTTGAAGCCGTATAATTTGTATTACATTGCATCAAGACTATTTGATCTGTATACTTACTTATGACAGTCATTGCCCGCTCGACATCCGACATTGTTGACGCACCAGTTGCAAGAATCATAGGTTTCTTTTTCAAAGCCATATATTCTAATATATCTATCCATGTAATATCACCTGATCCCACTTTATAAGCGTTCACATATTTGTCTGCCAAATCAACAGATGCAAAATCATATGGACTGGTCATATATTCAATGCCAACTTCATCACATTTCGCTTTTAATTTTTCTGACCACTCATCAGATACACTTGCATCATCATATGTATCATATACCGATTTTTTCCATGCAGATTGATGCGAAAGCTTACCGCCCAAACTATCGAATCCGTTACGGCTTACAATGGTTTTTGCCTTAAAATTCTGAAACTTTGCTGCATCAGCGCCAGCTTCTTTGGCTAATTCAATCAATTTGTATGCTCGATTTAAATCGCCATCATGATTGGCGGCAATATCTGCAATAAAATATGGTTGTCCATTTTCGTCAATTACTCTATTTCCGATTTTAATTTTCATCTACTCTGCCCTTCCTCTTGCATCATGGTATAGAATTTACGAATACTTTCCTTTGGTGTGCTTATTTTTATTCCCAATTCTGTACAAATCTTTTCGTTACTCATTCCCATATGCTTTGCTCGTTTTGCTTTCAAGTTAGCCTTATCGGAGGTTGTTGCCAAAATGGTTCCTGTCTTTATTCCAAACGCATCCTTTAAATAACATCCAAAATCATATTTTGAAATTTTTCCGGTACCACAAACATGATATAACCCTGTCAAATTTCTTTCCAATGCCTTATATATAACCTCTGCAAGCTCATTTACCAAAATAGGTGAAAAATCGATGTCAGTAAACATATTTAATGTTTCATCTTTTTGCAATGCATAATAGATCCATTCTCCAAAGCTTTGCTTATTTTGAATGTTCATTCCATAAATATTCGTCCGAAGCACCAGATTCTCGGGGTATTGCAAAACAGCATCTTCTCCCATCAATTTGGTTTCCCCATAATAATTAACAGGATTTACCCCATCAGTTTCAACATACAACGATTCTTGTTCTCCGTCAAATACCGCATCCGTGGAGATATATATCATTTTTATCTTCTGGTCGTTGCAGATTCGAGATATTTTTTTCGTCACATCTGCATTTAACTGAAAGGCTTGCTCTCGATGCTCTTCACACAAATCCACATTGACCATCGCAGCTGTATGAATGACACAATCCGGACTGACATCTTTTATATCTTTCTCCAAAAAATCATAATTCAAAATAGATCCAACACTATATTGGACATTCGAAATATCGACATCTAATATATCTATCCCCGAAATATCGCATTTCGTTTCAAGCGTCTTACAAATGCCATATCCCAGCATTCCGGCTATCCCAGTAATATAAATCTTCATGATTTTCTTTTAACCCTCTGTTCAATCATTCATCTTTCGGTCGCTTGACAATTCTATCGTTACGCTGTGAGATAAGCAATCCTTCATTTCGAATAAACCCTTTGTTAATATCTCTGACACTTGAATTACTATTTAAATAAGCCAAAATCTCTCTTGACCAAAATATTTCTTTGTTTTGCTTATAGAAATAATCATAAATATTTTTTATAAATTCATAATCTTCAGGCTCATCAATTGTCCATCTCTCATCATGTAAATTACCAATTGGGCTCTCATAATTCTGAGTCACAAATTTATCTTTATTATTTTTTATATACATTGTAACATGTTCACGCTCTGAAGCTAACTGCGCTTCATTCCATGCTCTTTTCAGCGAATCAAATTTTATGATTTCCAAATCCAGTCCATCAGCCAACGTCTCTGTCATCGCTGCCATATACTCGCTTTCGGGAGCCATCTTTTCTATTGCATCATCTAATAATGTCGCATCAAACACCGGACAATCTGCAGTTATACGAATCACATACTCCGGCTTTATTAACTTTGCAGCCTGATAATATCGATCTAAGACATCCAGTGCATTGCCCGCAAAAACACGCACTCCTAAACCAGAACACAATTGAACAATTGGTATGTCCTCCTTGTTCAATGTCGTTGCCACCATTACCTCATCCACATATTTACTCTGCTGTACCCTTTCTACTACACGCTGTAAAGCAGTCTTTCCACATAAATCTTTCAAAACTTTCGATGGCAATCTTGACGATCCACATCTCGCCTGAATAATTGCTAAGTATTTCATTTTATCTACCTTCATTAAAATATTCTATTGTTCTTTTTAATATCAAAGCTTGCTCCTTAGCAGCTTCAAAATCCATATAATTTGTCTTAAATTGTAACAATCGAGGTTGTAAAAACTCTGCATTTGGGCAACATATTTTAGTGTAGTCACAATTATCGTATATGCCCAATAATTCGCGCTTCAAAAATTCTTTATTTGTAAACATAGGTTCATGATATGTAAGTTTCCATGCTGCGTATATGCCATCACCCCCGAGTTCCTTGAACTTATCCCGAAATGTATGCCAATCCACTTTCTCTATATCCAGACAAACAACATATGTCCAATAGGAGTGTTCATTTCCTTCAAGAACCTTTTGTGCTGAAAGCCACGAACAATCTTTTACAACATCATCGAAGATTTTGGCAACATCCTTTCTTGCCTGAACAAGTTCATCCATCCTTTCAACTTGTCCTAATGCAACCGCAGCGCACAGATCAGCCATGCGATAATTCCATCCTAATATAACGTGTCTTTCATATTCCGGGCTTTGAATATCATCTTTTGTTATTCGCCCCTTATTTCCACTAATTCCTGCATATCCGAGCCCCGAATATCTCCTTAGATTATCTGCAAGTTCATCGCTATTTGTAATAATCATTCCTCCCTCACCTGCAGATAAATGTTTTGAACTCTGAAAACTATAGGATGCCATATCTCCAAATGTACCTACTAATTTTCCATCTTGATATGCCCCATAACATTCAGCATTATCTTCGATTACGATCAAATTATATTCCTTTGCCAGCTCCACAATTTCCTTCATTTGTGGAGATAATCCATATAAAGAAACCGTTATAATTGCTTTTGTCTTATCAGTAATAACTTTTCTTATCGTTTCTGCCGTAATAAGAAATGTGTCTCGATCTACGTCAGCAAAAACCGGTATCGCATTTGCATGGAGCACTGCAATCGATGTGCTACTCATCGTAAGCGGTGGACATATCACCTCATCTCCCGGTTTTACACCGGCTGCTTCCAGCGCCATATGTAATGTGGCCGTTCCATTTACCATAGCAACTGCATGTTTGACTCCAAATACATCAGCAAATTTCTTCTCTAATCTAGTAACCATTTTATATGTGCTATTAGATGAAAATTGTCCATCCAATACCTCTTTCACATAACTATATTCTCGTTCACTCACTCTTTCCATTGATATTCTCTCTTTTCTATTACTTCTTCCACAAACTAGGCATCACAATTTCGGCATCTATATTAGTAAATCTTTTCGCAATCTCTTCTACCACATTCTTCTGCAGTAGATTGTTTTTCAAGCTTACATTCTCTTTTAACTGTTCAAGGTTATCTACGCCGAAAACTAAATGAGAAATGCAATTCTCATGCATAACATAACTCATTGCAAGTTGTATTTTTGAAATATTATAATCAACACAAATTTGGTTTATTTCTTTTATAATTGGTCTTGCATCCGCCAGAAAATCCGGAACCTCTTCCTCTTTCATCAGGATTAATCCCTGAATAAATGCACTTCTTGAATGGATCTGTGTAGGATGCTCTGCTTTTTTTGCAAGTTCAAAAACACCATCTGTTTTCATTCTCTGATCAAAGATGCTATATGGCACTTGCATAAATTCTACATTCGGACGCTCGATACATTTTTTAGCCTCATCCGTTTCATATACAGAGACACCTACATGCCTGACATATCCCTCCTGTTTCATACGATTCAACGTATCTATAATAGCATCGTTCCAAACATATCTTGCAGAGTGAAGAAGATAACTGTCTAAGTAATCTGTACGAAGCCTAGATAAACTATTCTGCAAATTATCTTTCATCACCTGATAATATTTACCTTCATCTACTTCATCCAATAAATTTGGTTTGAATTTTGAAATAATGAACAATTTCTCTCGTGCAATTGTTTTTTTCTTCAAGAATTCACCTACCACATCTTCTGCTGTTCCATACGCATTAGCTGTATCAATTGATGATATACCATTTTGGGTGGCATAATCCAACATTTGAACTGCCTGCTCAACAGACGGTTGTTTTTGATTTCTAATTCCATAGTCCATCCCAAATTGAACTGTACCCAGACATAATTCCATTGTAAATTCCTCACATATAACTAATGTTCTTCTACCGTTTTTAACATTTCTGCCAGTTGTTCTACGCCCAACCACTCTGTATTTTTTCCAGAACTATACTCAAACTCCGGTTCTACACGTGTTCCTCCCGGAATAACCCTCGACTTTTCGAACCATTCATAATGTGGATAGATAATAAAATGTTTATCATACTCATAGGTTGTCAGCGAGTCCTCTCTGGTAATCATAATCTCATGCAGTTTCTCGCCCTCACGAATACCCACTTCCGGCATCTTACAGTCCGGAAGAATCGCCTGTGCCAAGTCAGTTATTTTAAAGGAAGGTATTTTTGAAATAAATGTTTCTCCTCCATGAGCCTCTGAGAGTGCTTTGATTACTAATTCTACCCCTTGCTCTAGGCTGATCCAAAAACGTGTCATGCGGTAATCTGTAATCGGAAGCTCCGTCCCACCATTCGCAACAATATTTCGGAAGAATGGAATCACCGATCCACGTGAACCCGCCACATTACCATAACGCACAACCGAGAAGTTTACGTCTTTAGCTCCGGCATAAGCATTTGCTGAAATAAATAATTTGTCAGATACAAGTTTTGTCCCACCATACAGATTGACTGGATTGACCGCTTTATCTGTTGATAATGCCACCACTCTTTTCACGCCACAATCCAGTGCCGCATCCACAATATTCATTGCGCCATGAATGTTGGTCTTGATTGCCTCCAATGGATTATACTCACATGCCGGAACCTGTTTTAATGCTGCTGCATGAATGATATAATCAATTCCTTCACAAGCTCTGTGAAGTCGCCTTTCGTCTCGTACATCTCCGATAAAAAATCTCAAACACTTGTACTTCGGGTGATTTTTATATTCATTATCCATAATAAACTGTTTATATTCATCTCTTGAATAGATGACAATTTTTTTTGGATCATAGTGCTCCAATACATAGGATACAAACTGATGTCCAAATGACCCCGTTCCTCCGGTAATTAAAATTGATTTTCCATTTAACATGTTTATTTCGCTTCCTCTCTCTAAAGTATGTTCTCTATCTTTCCTGATTGATCTGTCCGTTTTCCACACGATAAACGATATCACATTCCTCAATCGTGGTCAGTCGATGCGCAATAATAATCAATGTCTTCTTTCCATGCAACGCATTTATTGCATCCATGATTGCAGCTTCTGTCTCATTATCCAAAGCTGATGTCGCTTCATCCAGAATAATCAGCTCCGGATCAGTAAACAATGCTCTTGCAATCCCGATACGTTGCCTCTGTCCTCCGGACAAACGCACGCCGCGTTCTCCTATGGATGTATCCAGACCTTCCGGCAACGATCTCACAAATTCTTCCAACTGCGCCTCTCGAAGCGCTCTCCAAATCTGTTCATCATCCATTTTTTTCAAATCAAATCCGAATGCCACGTTTGCGCGAATCGTATCATCCAGCATATAAATGCTTTGCGGAATATAACTTAGATGTGATAACCAGCCACGGTAATCTTCTTCGATATTTTTTCCGTCAACCAGAACTTGTCCTTGTTCCGGTTTCAATAATCCAAGTAAAATATCTACTGCAGTTGTCTTACCTGCACCCGATGCACCAACAATACCAACCGACTTGCCAACAGGCACAACCATATTTGCGTTTCGCAATACCGGTTCTTCTGTATTTGGATATCGATAAGTGATATCTTGAAGTTCCAACTGTTTATCTAAAGTAAGCGTTGTCTGATGGTCCTCATTATCCGATGAATCTTCCCATTCAGATATATCTCTCATATTTTCAATCATCTTATCCAGCATCGGTTCCTGATAAGACATATTATTAAACGCCGTGCTCACACGATTGGCACTTGGAAGCAGCCGAACTGCTGCCATTGCAAATGCAGACAACTGTGGCACCAGGTCAGACACATTTCTTCCACGAAGCATCAATACAGCTATTACACCCAGCATCGCTGATACTGTAACTGCTTCAATCATTAATTTGGGAATATTTGCCATAACGGTATTTTTCTTTTCACATTCGATTGACACCCGCCCTGCTTTCGCGTACTGTTCTACAAAAAATGATTCTTTTGCAGCAACCTTTACCTCTTTAATCCCATGCATGGACTGCATCAACCATTTATATGTTATTGCATTGCTTTTCTGATATTTTACACCAGCATTTCTCAAAATTGGTTTCATTACCGTTCCAAGAAACATCATTAGAATGAGCAATATGGCAGCTACTAATCCTGCCATCATGGGATCAACAGCAACAATCGTTATTACAAGTGCAAGGCTTATTACCAACTCTGTGAACATACTCATCAATGTTGACAGTAAGTTAAACGATGCAGGCACATCGCTATTAATTACCCTCATCACCTCTGCGGAGCTCTCATTCAAGAAAAACTCATACGGTCTAGAGATATAGGATTGCATCATTCTCTGCTGCAATGCATATCGATTGTTACATACGAACCTAGTCTGCGTATAATATTCCAGGTACAAAAACAGATTTTTACCAATGTACATCGCAATCAGACTCATGATAACAACAATCATAAACGTATTAGCTGAATGTAAATCGAATATTTTACAGACCATTCGGGCATATTTATTTGTTTCGACAAAGTCCGGCTGCATAATCGCTGTGACCAGCGGCAATACAAGCGAAACACTGAGCGTCTCCAGCACACCACCTATCAGCATCATGACTATGATGATACCGATTCTCAGTTTCTGTCCGCGACTCATGATCATTCTATATTTTTTTAGTACGCGTATAATATCCTTCATAATTGTCTCTCACTAGCCTAAGTGTAATTCACAAAATACTTTTTCAATATTTATATGCCGCCAAACTATAAAACTTAATTTTTTTCCCATATTCCTCAGACAGAAAACCATCTAAAAATAATAGGCTCATAATTCTGTCAACATCTTTAATATTCGATCCGTATTCTTAACCACATCAAACTGTTCGTTCGCAATAGTTTCTGATACCTCCGCGGCATTCTGATACCAGTTTGCATCTGCATCAATCAGATTCTCCATCTTATTCAAAGCATCTGGCTTTTTTTCATAAGAAAATACATACCCATTCACTCCTGATTTGATAACCTCCGGTGCATTTCCCACATGCCTTGATACATACAGCGGCTTCTTACACCACAATGCTTCAATGCAAGTTAAAGGATTCGAATCCGAAAGAGAGGATAAGAATACGACATCAGAAGCACACATCAACTCGCAGACTCCCGAATTACTTTGATAACCCAGCAATACTACGTCAAGGTGGTGTTTGTCTATATATTGCTCAATCTCTGTTCGAAGTTCCCCTTCACCTGCAATCGCAAACTGTACTTTTTGCTTATACTCAGCAGGCAATTCACATATCATCTCTAAAAACGGAAGAATACCCTTCACCTTAATAAGTCTCATCGGAGCAAAAAAGAGCTTCTTGCTTACGGACAAACAATATTGATTTCTGATTTCAACTGTTTTTCCTTCACATTGTTTTACCAGTTCCTGAAACATCTGATTCTCAATCAAATTCGGAACTTGAATATAAAATGCATCTTTCTTTGCATACTTTTGAATCAAATCCTTTGCTTTCTGTCCCGGGTGCCAAAATCCTTCCATCCTTGAATAAAATGTTTTTCGAACCAGATCTCGAATTATATATTTAATTCGATGATAATTTCTCGTCTCATCCAGATGAGACTCCGACCAGAACAGTAATCGACAACTACAATTCTTCGTCGACCATCTCAAGGCTTGCCATACCGGCAGCAATGTATAACTGCCGGATAACACCAAAACATCCGGCTTTAACTGATCCAATTTCTCTTTCAAATCTGTATTAATATACAAAGAATCTGTTTTTCCAAAGAACACTTTCTTTTTTAGCAGAATCGAATAATCACCGCAATAATCTTCATATCTCCATTGTCGTCCACTCTCTGTATCATTCATAAGTAACACGCAAAAATCTATATCATAAGCCTTTCCCTGCTCATACATAGCCTGATAAAAAGCCTTACGATATGGCGATAAAATATTGGTTAGTAAAACTATTTTTTTCATCTTAGTTAATTCCTTTTTTCCACCCTTTATGACAAACAGGTCTTTCTGTCTACCGTGCAAGTGTTTCCATGATTTTTTCAACCTGATTCTTCCAAATAAATCCGGCTGCAAACTCTCGATTTCGTCTGCTGTCATGTTTTTCACAATCAAAAGATTCAATTGCACTCTGTATGCATTCCACTGAGCTGTCGCAAAATGTGATGTATTCCGTAAACTTTTCCCAGCCGGGAAATCTGGTTGATACCACCGGCTTTCCTGTTGCCAGATATTCCATGATTTTCGAAGGGAAATTGTTCGCGTTCTCCGGCAGATCCATGTTTCTTGGATTAATCAGGACATCTGCTTTCTTTAGATTTGACAAATACTCTTCATATGGCACGCAGCCCAGATATTCAATTCGAGAATCAGCATTCGCAGCAGCACGGATCCGAGTCTCTAGCGAACCCTTTCCACTAATGCTCAACCGAACATTTGCATTTTTTATTTGAGAAAACGCCAAAAGCAAACGATCAATTCCCGTCACCGACTCCAAGATACCCGCATACATAAAACGGATCACCTGATCTGAATGCGAAACATGTTCTGCCGATTCATTGAAATAATCATATACATTTTGGTCAATCCCGCCTTCGACACATATGAATTTCTGGTCACTATCCAAAAAATCACGTGAATTCTCAGAAAGACCTATCACTACATCATACTTCTTCATAATACGCATCTGATATTTCGCATACATGCGACGCAACCTTCCACCATAAGATTCCATAGGTGAATAATCTGCTAAAATAAGGACTGATCTTTTCCCCAGCCTCTTTGCCAAAGCCGGTGCAAACATCCATGCATAGACAACATTATATGTCATCAGGCAATCTGCACTCTTCAATGCCTTACTCACTGCTTTTTTATATTTCAATACGCCTGTTGCCCGATCCGATGTCTTGTAAAAATAAGTGGTTCCATCCGCATTACCGTGAAGCTCACTACGGACTGCAGCATCAACATCTATTCCCAGATATGAATAGACCGCTACTTCATTTTCCCGTTTTAATTCTTTGACAAAGTTCATCAAAAACCGATTTGCGGCATTGGACAGCTGCGCGATTCTATTTTCGTATTCTGCCGGAACCAGTGTTCCGCAAATAACAATCTTCATATAACATTCTTCTCTTACTGATTCATCGTATTCCTGCTAAAACACAGCATAGATCAGACCTTCTTGTCATTGTCAAATCCACTTTCATATATCTTTGCGTCAACTAAAAACCGATACCAATACCCCTGAAGAAAATGATACGCAAGGCCTTCTTTTCCGTCCAGAAATCCCAATCGAAAATAGTATCGATAGATAAAATACCAATGTGCTCTGCGCATAAGTGGGGTCTTGTAATACATCATGTATTTCAACCACCGCTTCCGCTCCGGCTGTGAGCCGAAAAACCGGGGCTTCAGCGTCTCTCCGGTTGCTAGCTGTCTTGCTTTATCTTTGTAGTCAACAACCTCTCGATCAGAATACCAATTATGCTTACCAATCCACCACTCCAGCGGTTTCGTATTATAATCAATAAAATCATTTTTGGACTGAACCACCCGGCCATCTGTCACATACATATGCTCATCCATGATCGTCTGCTCGCATCTGCAGTGACCCACACGAAACAGCCGCAACATCATTGTCGGATAGATTCCTCCATGGCGAATCCACTTCCCCATGAAATACATGCGTCGTCGAAGTTCTACGCCGGTTATATCCTCATCGAGTTTCGGCAATAATTGTTCCAGTTCGTCTATCAGCTCTGGAAGCAATTCTTCGTCCGCGTCCAACCGAAGTGCCCATGTGGTATTTGGATCAGTATGATCCAACGCCCAATTGAATTGTGTCGCATAGTCAATCCAGGCATTTTCATAAACATCCGCGCCAAGCTTCTTTGCCAAAGTCACCGTATGATCTTCACTAAAACTGTCCACCACAACTATACGTTTTGCAATCGTTTTAACAGATGCAACGCACTTTTTCAAGTTTTCTTCTTCATTTTTCGTTAAAATAATAACTGTAAGATCCTGCACTTTGACTCCTTTTAGTTATGACTTATCGAAAATATCCCGGTAGCCCTGCTTTGCGCCCTCGATATCACTCATGCGATATGCATACATGATTGCACGGTTCACATATTCATTAAACTCTTCTTCATCCATCTCCGCAAAGTGCTCAATCTCTCTAACAAATCGCTTCTGATCTTCAAGCGGAATCACCGCCCCTACTTGTTCTTCTTCGAATTCTCTCCACGGAGTATTGTCGCTGATAATTGCCGGACATCCTGCGGATAGTGCCTCCTGAATGACATGCCCATAGTTTTCTGCCATGGTTGGGAACAAGAATAACTGATGTTTCCGGAATGTATCAACCACCTGAGATCCTGCTACCATCCCGTCATATGAATAAGTCACATTGTCCAACAACTGTTTCAATTCATTTTCACATGTTGTCCAGTAGTTTTCATCTTCCACCGGTCCGACAATGTGAAAATCGATTTTCACATCCTTACAAACCTGTTGCAAACATTTTATTGCATATATCAGATTCTTTTCTGGGGATATTCTTGATAAAAATATTACATCCAAATGTCCGACTTCTTTTTCTTTATACATCTCATGCATATTTACACGTCGTGGAATATCATGTGCAATTGCTACCTTTGCGCTCTTTCCAATAATATTTTTTATGTTTTTTTCTTCTCCCACAGATGTAGCAGACCACACAATCCCTCGGTATAGCCCTACCATTTTCGCATATATAATGTAACATCGTTTTTTCAAACCATGAATTGCAAATGCTCTTGGAGAAAATAATCCCATTGATGCAATTGCCGTTGGAATTGTCAATTTCTCCTTCCTACGCAACTCCAAGTATGTTCTTGTATCTTTGCTGAAGCAACCGCAGCAATAAACGAAATCAACATCTTTTATTACTTCTCTCATTACTCTTTGATTAAATCTAGATGCATAAAAGCAATCTGTCCCATCATCAAGCTTTGCCCAACAATCAGCCGTTATTCCTTTATATGGTTCTGTTTCACCAATATCATGATCCGATGTCAGCACCTTAAAATGATACTCGCTACCCAATTCTTTTATTAAATTTTGAACACTTAATACAGGTCCTCCTCCCTTATATCCGGGGAGATAACTTCCTATGATTATCAAAATTGTTTTCATACCACTCCGTTTTCTTCTACTGACCAACCGACTCTATATGTGCATTTGCAAATGTTATTTTATCCCATGCCATTTTATTTTAGGATTTCATTGCTTCTTTCTTTACCAATTCATTTATTGCAACGCCTGCGCCCAACAACACCCAAAATACAGGTGCCGTATTCACATTGGAATCGTTGGCAGCAGCAATAATCATATAGTCAAATGTTCCGAGCATGATTCCAAGTCCCAACATACTGGAAAATGTGAATGACTTCACTTTCCGATATAACTTGAACGAACTAATTAAGTACCATACATAAAAGACCAAAAATGCCAGCAGCGCCAATAAACCGTTTTCTAAGAATTGCTGCAAATACATGTTGTGCGCTTTCACATCAAACAGGGTCTCTGAACCCCAATATTTCTTTACTACATAGTTGTCCTGTGGATAAACCATCGTGAAGGTATTTGTACCGGTTCCTAGGATAATACATGACTTTAACTTCGGAACAATATAATTCCACAGATTTCCTCTACCACTCATAATACTGTCCGGAAATAGATTAGATTTTTTCACATCGGGAATTTTCGTGAATTTTCCAGCTCCGTTATAATAGTAATAGGTTCCATCTATCTGATTTGTGAAGAACCAATCCTTCCCATCCATTGATATTTGCAGACAAATATAGTCGTCAATGTAAACAGGCGTTATTCTACAATCTGCATAGCTCAAATCATCCAACACCATCGTCATCTCTTCGCTGTGATAGGGTATCTCTTCTCCATTTGAATCAAAAACATCTATACTAACCTGCGAATCACTCACAACCGTATATGAAACATGCATCTCCTGTTCTTCCAGCTTGATCACAATTTCATCGTCCAGAGTGTCAATGTCTTTAATCGCCCACTGCTCATAATCCATCTGTACTCCCTGAAAAATCGCAGCCTTCAAGTTATCGAAACCACCCAATCGATTCGCGTATGCCACAACAACTACCGCAAATCCTACGATTGCCAAAATCGGAATCCAAAAGTATTTTTTCAGATATTTTGATAACACTACGCAACCAAAAACAAACGTGATCACGAGTGCCAGCAAACCGGATTTCGAGTTGGAGCCAACCAAAGTTACGAAGCAGATAATTGCAATTACTGCGTATACCAGTTTCTGCCATAACGCTTTTGTGAATAGCATTAGAATAATAATAATCGGTATCAACAATCCATAATAAAATGCAAGATAGTTTGTATTATATAGTGTCGTATAACTCGTTTTTAGAGGAAATGTAAATGAAAGTGCATCCAAATCATCCCACATCATACGGTCGCTAATTAATTTTTTTCCAATTGTTGTTCGGAAAAAATCCAATCCAAAATACTGAAAAAATCCAATTAACGTGATAATACCGATTCCAATCATTGAATATTTGGCGACAAATTTCAAATCATCTTCTGATTGGATCATCTGGTACGAATAGAAACACATCACGACATAGCCCAGGACAACCCAGATCGACTCAAACACTTCATAGCTGCCCTTGAATGCAAAGCTCCTATACTGTGAAAATAATGCAGAAAAAAATGCCAGTACTGCATAACCCAGCAAGCAATACCATATGTAATTCCATTTAAATGACCTTTTATTATCTACATACCTATATATTAGTAACGCAGCCATCACTACAGACACCACAACAATGGCCACCATTTTATACCAAAGAAAAAAATCCATCTGCAGCTCTGAAGCATCCGGAAACCAGTCAAACGCAGACAAACCTGTACTGTATGTATGTGAATGAACCAGCATGGGAATAAATCCTAATGCGATCGCTATCGGAGCCAGAAACAATCTTCTTTGTGTTTTATTCATTGAATTTACCTCTTTTATCGTAATAATATCAAAACATCTTTATTTTACACCTTTCTCGTATGCTTGTCTATCTCTCTAATGGCATTTTTTCTACCATCAAAACATTTCCAAATTTTCCAGTTTACAAATTCATACTTGTCAAATATACTTTTTAGCATAGATTTACACAGAGAATATCCCGTATCGTCATTCACAAAGAAATAGGGTACGTCATGTTTATGTAGTAGTAAAGGCTAAGCCGGAAGAGAAGCTGACCATGACTGCAACAGCTACTGGTGTTAAGAAGATTGCTGTTACCTTCAACAAGGCAGTTGATACCACTACAACCAAGCTTGTAGTTAAGAAGCAATCTGCAACTCCTACCATCACTCCTACATTCGCAGCAGATGGCAAGAGCGCTGAGATCGCAATGGGAACCAAGCTGACCGAGGGTACTTATACTGTAGAAGCTACTGTTGGAGAGGATGTTCTTACTGCTGATATCGCAGTTGAGAATGAGAGATTAGATTCATTCGCGCTTGTTAGCAACGATTTAGTTGCATCTGCAGAGTCTACAACAACTGCTTCTATTAAATTCAAGGCGTTGAACCAGTATGAAGAGATGATGCCTGCTGACAATCTTCAGGCAACCTGCTCATTTGGTAAGGTAAGCGATGTTGATGGTGTGAAAGCTCCTACAGCTGATAAGGTTGGAACCATCACAGTTACCGACATTAACCCTACATTAGCAATTGTTGGCCAGACCGGTACACTTGTTATCGTTGATAAGACCACGGGTAAGAACCTGAACACGACTGTAACATATCAGTCAAAGGCTGTTGCTTCAGCTGCTACTGTAGCCGGTGTATATAGCGACAAGACTGAGAAGGTGATTGACGGATCACTGAAAGCTAACGACAAGGTTACGAACAACTGGTTAATGCTTAATGTTCAGGATCAGTACGGCTCTGATATGTCTGTAAAGGCTATCGCAGATAGCAAGTGCGAGGTAAGCTTTAATCCTGCAAGTGTATTGACAAATGTTTCAGTTGCAAAAGATAAGCTTGACAAAGATTCTGCTGTAGACGGTACAAACATTGCTGAGCTTTCAAAAGAAGGAAAGACCTACATCTTAGTTAAGATTACAGCAGGCGGTGAATCTAATGGAATAATTGATAAGGCCGGCACATTAAATCTTACTATCGTAAGCGCAAACAAGGGTGTCCTTGCAACTCCTTCTATCAAGGTTGAGGATAAGGTCCTTATCGCAAGCTTAAGCGTTTCACCTGCTGATACATTATATGCAGGTCAGGACAACAAGCTGGTAGTAGAGGCTGTTGATTCTAACGGAAATGCAGTTACAAAGTTCGATGATTTGGATAAGGCTATTGACTTTGCTGATGATAGCGGAATCAAACTGAAGAAGAATAGCGATGGAACAGGTACATTTTATTACAATCCTGGTAATCTTTGGGGAACGAAGAACAACAACTGGAAAGATTCCAAGATTACTACACTTGTAATGTATGCAAACGATACTACTTCTGGCAATTATATCGTCAAGACTGTAAATGTGACATACTATGCAAATAAGCAGGCATGGGCAGTTGCAGGCGTTGGCGAAAAGACAGTTACAGCTGTAGTATCTGGCGGAACTGCAACATTTGATGTTTCTACATTGAAGTATGAAGACCAGTATGGAAATCCGATGGCTTTTGCTGACATTGCGACAAAAGCGGGAATTACTTTCTGCGTAGCGGATAATAAAGATGGCATAGTGAAATTTGATGGTATTACAACAAATGGTTCTATAAAGACAGCTATTACTGCTGATCGCAAGAAACTTACTTTTGAAGGCGAGAAGAAGGGTACTGCTAATGTATACTTCCTCTACAAGAACCCTAAGGCAGTCGATGCTCGCAAGGATACAGTAAGTGATGAAGTATATGACCTGAAGGTTCCTGTAACTGTTACAACTTCTAATAATGTTGTTTCTAGTGATTTGACACTGACCATCAATGATGGCAAGACAATTTACGCAGTAAACGATGTTACACTTGAGGAGTCAACAGCTAACAGCGTAAGAGCTACCACTACAGGTGCTGTAACTGCTTCTGCTGTTGTAACTGCAAAGATCAATGGAAAGAATGTAGTACTTCCGAAAGATCAGTTTACAATCATCAATCCGACGATTGGCGGTTTGAAGAAGGTAACAGATACGAATCCTGCAAAGACTGAGACTAAGACAATCACTGCTGTAGTTCAGACAGAGGATGGTCCTCAGACTGTAACTGCTGATGTTCAGGTTTCAAATGCAGACGCTAAGGCTACTGAGATTAAGAAGGCAGATTCAACCACTATTAAAACAAATAATGGTACTGTTGTATCTCACGCTGCGCTGTTTGAATGCGTTAAGGTTGTAGATCAGTATGGCAACAAGATGGAGAAAGCTAGTGATACAGTTATGAAGATCACAGCTACCGGAACAAACGCTAAAGATATTACTGTAAATGATAATTGGACTCAGAAGGCTTCTATTGCAATCAAGGATGAAGCTAAGACTGAGAAGCATACTGTTACAGTAACTTATGAATATGGCGGATTATCATTAGAGGTAGAGGTTACATTGGATCCTGCCGCGCCGTAATATCTAGTATAAGGTATTGACTGAGGAGCTTGGCTTAGCCAAGCTCCTCTTTAAATACAGGAATTTCAAAGGAACAATAATTTTTTCAAGTCAACTAAATTAAAATAGCATCTATATAAAAGAGGAAAAAACAAATGGAACGATTCAAACGATTACTGCTGGTTTTACTGGCAGCTGTATTACTCATATCTGACTGCCCGATGACGGCTGTTGCAGCCTCTGTAAAAGGGCGTTCAGAGAGCACTCCCATCAATTTGAAATTAGGAAAAAGTAAGGAAGCAAGTTTTCAGACAAGCATTGAAAGTGTGTATTTCTGGGTAGAACTGAAGAAGAGCGGGAAACTGAAAGTGACATTTACAGCAAAGAATCTCGGCACAGGGGTTGAGTTGATCCTGCACAAGCAGGGCGATCATATCTGGAAGCAGACTGAAACTATTAAATATAATAAAAATTCAAAAAAAACGAGTGGATCATTCACATCTGAATATATTCTTCCCTCCGGAGGCTATGTGATAGAGGTGGTTCCGGGCAAAGAACTGAAATCAAAGAAAAAATTCACTGTTTCAACCAAATTCACAGAAGTGAAATTTGATGATGTGGAACCAAATGATTTGGAAGATACGGCACAGTCCATCACAGTCCGGAAACGTGATGGAAAGCCAGTATTCTACAATATGTTTTTATCTACTGCACAGTTAGTCGATCAGGGAGATATTTCTGATTGCTTTTCTTTTAAGCTAAAAGAGTCAAAAAAACTAAATATCAAGTTGAATTTCAAAAAATACATTCCCGGAATGAAAGTTCTTCTTCGAAAAAAGACATCTGATGGCTACGAAACCGTGAAAATGTATGATGTGGAAAACAGTAAGCTGGATAAGAAGATAAATTTGAAAAAAGGAACCTATTGTTTGAAGGTATGGTATGTTGATCCACAGGGAAGTAACCAAGTCCCCTATACGATATCTGCATACATTGAATAAAATGATTTGTGCACATGTTCATAAAAATAAGCATCCCTCTCCATGATAAATATGCATAAAAAACTGCGATGTACATCATGTTACCCAGGTTGACATGATCATATCGTGCATTTACTTCATCATTAAAATGAAGTCTACAGATATATTGACCAGCATTTACTATGATTGACATTCTGAAAAGCATATCCTATAGTATCATGAACTTTGGAGATTAAAAAAGGAGATTGGCTTTCGCCAATCTCCTCTTATTTCGATATTACCATTTACTCAGATTCTATTTAAATAGTAAGTTCCTTTGTAACTGTAATATCACCCTTTGTAAGAGTTACGCTAATCTTATCACCAGCGGTTGCATTTGTCATTTCTGCTTTTGTTGTGCCATTGTACTCAACATCTGCATTACCGTTAGTTGCACTAAGGATAACAATTGTAGCACTGATACCGGTATTTCCGATTGTCTTACCGTACTGATCCTTAACATCGAATGCAGCAGCTACAATGTTATCGATTTTAACAGTCGTACCTACGCTTGATACAGAAGACTTAACTTTAATTGAAGCAATCTTCGGATCTGCATTTGAGTTGTTGAACTTAGCAGTTACTTCAGTAGCA
This sequence comes from Lachnospiraceae bacterium, assembly GCA_051879675.1. GTDB lineage: Bacteria > Bacillota > Clostridia > Lachnospirales > Lachnospiraceae > W0P33-017. The sequence goes on from JBJEML010000108.1 coordinate 22,849, forward strand.
ACATTCTTATTATTGTCATCTACAGTCTTAACTGTTACAGTTAAAGTTCCCTCAACAGTCTTCTCAGGATTGGTAGAAGAAATAACATCTAACTTCTGATCTCCTGACATGCCTGTAATTTCATAATCACCTGTAGGAATCTTAACAACCTTACCGCCTACCTTGCCATATACATTAAACTCAGTTCCTTTAGTGAATGTAACTGCACCATTGGTAGAGCAGAAAGTGTTCAAGCCATCTGTCCACTTGATTTCAAAATCAGTTGCCTTGCTAGCGTCAGCCTGAGATACTGTCATCTCATATCCTGCATCCTTGCTATTAGCTGCTGCCTTGAATGTAAACTTAGTATTTCCAGTCGCGCCAACTGTAATCTGCAATTCATCTGAAGAAGCAGTAAAGCTTGAAATATTGTAAGTAAATGATCCGTTAGTGGTAATTGATACGCTGTTTGTTCCGCTAACAAGATTATTCTTCTCATCCTTGCTCAAGGTATTGCCATACTGGTCAGAAATCTTGAAATCCTCAACCTTGTACTTCAATGTTTCACTAGAAACACCAGCAACAGCCTTAGAAGAATCAACACCGGTCACTTCCCAGAAAACACGTGACTGATTAACCTTGATAGAAGTATTAACTACAATGATATTTGCAGTACCGCTATACAACTGAACCGTAAGAACCTTAGAGTCAGATCCACGCTTGGTTGTGCTGTTAGTATTTGATACTTCGTTAGTCTGTTTGTAAACAATCTTTCCTGTGCCATCGTTCTGCTTCTTTAATGTTAATGCGCCAGTAGAAGATACACCGGAAATATTAGTACCGCCAAATGCTTTCTTAAGGGTATCAAAATCCTTAACCTCATTGCCATCGGCATCAATTGCAGTGTAGCTTAAAGTAGCTTCCTCTTTTGCGTAAATATCATTATCAGCTGAAAGTGTGAAAGACTTGATTACGGTTCCGGGAGCCACATCAAAACTCAGGTTTGAAAGTAAACCATGCGTCTTATTTACTACAGTAACCTGGAAAGAACCAGCCTTAAGAGTGCCAGCCATATCCAAGCAATAATAATCTTTGTCGTTATAGGTAACTGTGCTAGCTGTAATGCCCGTTAAACCAGTTGTGCCAGCGGCTAAGGTACTCTCAATATTCGTAAGAGTAGAATCATTATAAGCCATTTCCTGATCATACTGATCCTTGAATTTCAGAAGAATCTTATAGTCACTGCTTGAGTTGTCGCCAGCCTTCAATGTATCAACAAGTTTGCTATTACCATTTAACACACCAACAAGCTCAACTGCAGTAGCCTTAGCAGGAGAAACATAGGTAATATCAGATGTTAAGCTTACACCTGAGTCATCAACGATAGTGATAACACCCTTTGTTCCGGGAATGCAAAGTGCAGAAGTCATGTTTGTTACGTTAATCTTGGTGGCTTCAGATGTCTTTGACAAAGAAGCTACAGCTGTTCCACCAAAAGAGGTTGTAACGGTAGGAGCGAATCCTGACATTTTCTGCTTGTACTGGTCTAACGCAACGTAAGAAATACTTGCGCTTGTAGAAGTATTAGCATCCGCAACCAAGTTAGTAGAAACAAGCTCAAATGATGTTAACTTCTGATCCTCAACTGTTACAGATGCCAGCAAATCTTCCTTCTCTACATCTGAAACAGTAATGTCATATGTTCCCTTTGAAAGCTTAGAATCCATAGCAAGAGTAGCACTCTTAGCGTCATCAGCCCACTTTACAGTAAATGTAGGAGTTGAGTTGCCCTTCTTAACTACAATCTTAGCTGCTGCGGTATCCTTAACAGCACCGCTGAAAGTAAGAGTGATCTCCTTAACAGCAGTAGCTGCTGCGGTCATGGTAATCTTCTCAACCGGCTTAGCCTTAACTACTACATAAAGCTTAGCAGTCTTAACAACCTTAGCGTTCTTCTTGTTTGCATCAGCCTTCTTTACAAGGTTGATTGTCATTGCAACCTGTTTCTGCTTCAGACCTGCATTTGTTACAGCGTCCTTCTTAGCAGTAACCTTGACAGCGCGCTTTTTAGTACCAACCTTAGCTGTAATGAACTTCTTAGCTGTCTCAGTTCTCTTATAGCTCTTGATTCTGTACTTGCTGTTCCCACGGTTTTTCAAATAAACCCAAGAACTCGTCTTGCCCTCAGTGACAGTAATCTTTGTAGATTCCATCGGGCTAGTAGCAGCTGCTGCAGTTGTTACATTAGTAGCTGCTGACAGTGAGAATGCCATTGCGAGGGATAATCCCGTAGCAAGGACTCTCGTCATGAAACTCTTTTTCATGTCCTTTTTCCTCCTTAATTTTTGTCATACTTATGTATGATATTTATTTTGTCACCTAAGTATACAATATCCTGCGTCAATTGTCCATAGCATAAATATCAATTTGTTAAAAAAATTCGGACAATTCTTCGCCACTTCCCACAAAAGATACTGTTCTTTGGTTCCGACATTATATAATTACGGCGGCCCCTCTCCAAAAAGTGGGGTCGCCGTAAATTTTTTCATAATATTTTTTCCTACATTCCCAGCAGTGGACGGATATAGTCGTCCCTGAGGCTGTAGCCGTAGTTTTTGCCGGTTGCCCAGCCGGCTCCTGTGGGGTTCTCGTGAACACCGAGCCATTCAACATAAAGGGCTGCGCAGCGCTTTACGTATGTGAAGCGTGGGTCTACGCACTCGTTGTTGAGCGGTTGGTCACTGGCATAGGCCTTCAGGTGCTGCACCTGTGCCCGTATGCCTGTCTGCACATCCGGGAAGGATGCGCCCTTTGCGCCGCCTCCGGTGGCTCCGATTCCCGCAAAGTTGCACTGATCCGGATCCACGTCTCCGCCAAAGCGCAGGAAGCCGGTTTCCTTGCAGATCTGTCCGAACACGACCTCCGCCCGGACGCCTTCCGCGATTGCCTCGTCATAGACGATCTGGCAGAAGTCTTCCAGCGTGGGCGCATCATATTCAATATAGATGTCTTCCGGATATACACCGCCTCTTGTCCGGAAAAAGGCTGCCATCTTTTCCGGGGTTGTGCTACTCTTTCCCATGATGGCATAGCCTGCGAGGGCACTCTGCGGCTCTGATGCCGCAGACAGCGCCGTTCCGGCTGAGTTTTTCACATAGGCTCTGACTTTATAGTAATAGGTAGTTCCTACCTCGGTCTCGCTCGTATCGATATAGGTGAGCACATCCACGCCCTTGACGGTTCCCACCCGCTTATAGCCGCCGTATTCCTGCGTGCTGCGGTAGATCCGGTAACCTTCTGCGCCTGCGACCTTTGTCCATTTGAGTGACATGCCTGTCTTCTTCGTCGAAATTCGAACCTTGGTCAGCTCCGGGATACCGAAGTTCTGTTCTCCCAGACTCTCGCCGTATGCGGTCGATCCTTTGACCTTTCCGTTCTCGTTCATGGCCTTGACCCTGTAATAATAGGTCATTCCGCGCTCTGCTTTCTTGTCATAGTAGTAGTTCTGGCTGCTGCCTTTGATCGTCGCGATCGTCTTGTAGCCCTCGTCTTCTGAGGTACTTCGCTGTACGATATAGGAGGATGCGCCAGGCACCTTGTACCATACGACCTTCATGTAGCCGCTGTCGCGGACATCGATCTGCTTCATGTCAGGCGCGGTGAGCATCGTTACGGCTACTTTGGCCGAATATTTTCCGAGTCCTTCATTTCCATAGAGCATATGGAGCGGACGCACCTTGTAGCTGTATGCCGTTCCCGGCTCTACCGTCCGGTCGTTATAGTAGCTCTTGTTCGGATCGGACACGATGCCTATCTGCTTAAAGGGCAGTCCGGCATCGCTGCGGTAGATGGCGTAACCCGATGACTCCGGCATCGTTTTCCAGCTGATCTTGAGATATCCGCCTGTCGTCTGTTTGATCTCCGTGATCGATGTGCCGCCGATCGTATAGCCCCTGACGATGTTCGAGTAATCGCTGTAAAAGGTGATTCCCTCGATCGTGTCGTAGGCGCGCACTTTATAATAGTATTTCTTTCCGGTCTCGACATTTTCGTCTATGTAGGTGGAGTTTTCGCCGCCGAGCACCTTTGCCACACGTTTATACCCGCTCGTCTTCTGGAGGGAACGATACACGAGGTAGCCTTTTGCCTCCTCCTGCTCGCTCCACATGAGTTCCAGCTCTTTGCCGCTTTTTGCGCGCACCGTGAGATCGGGCGAATACAGTCCGTTATATATGAGGCCGTAGTATTCCGCAATGCCCTGTACGTCCGCCAGTGCCAGCCGCATAAGCTGTTCGTCCGTGCTCAGGTACTCCGCGCGCTCCTCGTCATTGGACAGGCACGCGTGCTCTACGATGATACCGGTCATGTCGCGCAGCTTTGAATTACGAATGACGCTATAGTAGTCAGCCATACTTTTATCAGGGTATTTCTTTTCGCCTGAGTCTCTGGTGCGGATGCCCAGATCCTGCAAGCCGAGCGCTGTCAGATTTTTCAGTATTTTCGCAGACAACTCTGCGCCCTCGTCGCTGAGATACGGGCGGTAATTCTGATTCGGATAAAATACCATGCTGCCGCGCTTGCTCTTTTCCAGTGCGTTGTTATGGATGCTGATAAAGACATCCGCTCCGGCCGCCTCTGCATTCGCCACACGGTCCGTCAGATCGACAAAAACGTCCGTGTCGCGTGTCAGATAAACCTGCACGCCTACATATTCTTCCAGATATAATTTTATGTATTTGGCTATTTTCAGATTGATATCTTTTTCATTGATGCCGCCATAGGAGGCTCCGCGATCTGTGCCGCCGTGTCCGGGATCGATCGCTACGATCAGATCGCCGTTGTCGGCGCTGTAGAGCGATGCTTTGGCTTCTCCGGCTATATCAGGCAGATCGTTCGCCGTGTTTTCTTCTCCGGGCTGATCGATGATGCCGAGTTCTTTCAGCGAAGCTGACGCATCGGATGTGTTTTTTGCCGCTCGCGCCATTGTGAGATTCGCCGGGAGCGTAGTTGCGAGTATTGCTGCCGCCAACATACTTGTCAGCAGTTTTCTCATGGTACGGTGTTTCATAGTACTTCCTTTCTTTTGTGTTTACATAATTACTTCCATTAGTTATATTCGAAAAAAATGTTCGGATTTTAAGGGTCGGCTACGGGTGAAATTTCATGGAAATGAAATGGAAACAGGTGTCGCGCGATACGGACGACACCTGTGAATGGCTGTTATTTGTGGATGATCGTACCTTCCAGTGTGGTCTTTCCGGTCTCCGGCCGGATGCCGAGTTTTGTGATCGTTGCCTTGCGGATCGCGGAGTCGCCGATGAAGTCTACGGCTGCCTGGATCTTCGGAAGGATCGTTCCCTCCTCGAAAGCACCTTCTTCCATATAGCGTTTTGCTTCTGCGATGCTCATTGCCTCGATCGGTCGCTGCTCGGGTTTGCCGTAGTCCAGATAGACGTGATCTTCGCCGGTCAGGATGATCAGTTCGTCCGCGTCGATCAGCCCGGCGAGTCTGCCTGCCGCCAGATCCTTCTCGATCACCGCGCTGGCTCCCTGCAGATTGTGCGCCTGATCGAGCACGGGGATTCCGCCGCCGCCGCAGGCGATCACGACCTGATCTGCGTCTGCAAGTGCACGGATGGAGTCGATCTCTACGACATTGATGGGCTTCGGCGCTGCCACGATGCGGCGGTAGCCGCCCTCCACCTGCGTGATATGGTTTCCTTTTTTCTCTTCTGCGTCTGCGTCCTCGCGGTTCATGACACGTCCGATGATCTTGGTCGGCTCATAAAATGCCTCGTCGTAAGGGTCCACGGTCACCTGTGTCAGGATCGTTGCCACCGGCTTGTAGATGCCTCTGTTTAACAGTTCTGTGCGGATGGCGTTCTGCAGATCGTAACCGATGTAGCCCTGACTCATGGCTGAGCAGACGCTCATGGGTGTTGCGGTATATTCCGGATATAGTCTTGCAAACTCTGACATGGCTGTGTGGATCATGCCCACCTGGGGTCCGTTGCTGTGGGTGATGATGACCTGTGCGTCGTCGCTGATCAGGTCTGCGACTGCTTTCGCGGTGCGTTTTGTCGCCGTCTTCTGCTCCGGCAGTGTTGTTCCCAATGCTTCATGTCCGAGTGCTATCACGATTCTTCTTTTTTTGCTGTCATTTTTCATGTCGTCTTCCTCCGTAGGACATTGATAGCCTTAGTTTAGCATAAAAAAAGACGCGATTCAAGCAATCGTGCCTTTTAATTTAAGGATGTGCCCTTCAAATCATGTGTGCAAAGTGGTGTAAAGATGATGGATGCGCCCTTTCTCTGCATGAGCGTATGCAACAGTTTGTTATGCTTACCGGGTAAATCACGCGAGGTGGCACAGAGTCCAAGCAAAATCTGCTTGGCTCTGCTGCCTGTTAACTGACGGATCCACGTATTCTCCGCGCGTACCCGCCGCACAAACAACTGTTGCATACGCTCACGCAAGATATAGGCGCATCCTTTACACACTCTATAAGTCACCTAGAATCTTTTCTTATATATTCCTTTGATAAAATCCTTTTTCAAATCTCGCTTGCTATGAAAGAGCAAGTGCTCTGATTTCGACATTTCTCCATCTTGAATCTTTTGTTCAAGAAGTTCCAATGTACATATCAAATCAGCAACTTGAAAAAGTTTGTAATCATTAGGCATAACTTTTCTTACATCATAATCTGCAAGTTCCGTTGCTAGTACCGTATTTAAAATTCTATTTAATTCATGCTGACCATTATCATAATATAAAATCACATTATCAAAAGATTGAAAATACAACAGATTATCTCTTATAAAACCTGAAATTTCTCTAGCCATACGCGCTTCCAATTTGAATATATCCTTAAATTCGTTCTTTTTAAACACAAAAGACTTATATTTTATATCACACCCAAGTGTAAAATAAAATAATTTTGAAAAAATGGCTCTTCTTTCATTTGGTGCATACATTTGATATGGATATTCTCTTCTGATCAGCGGTTCTGTATGAATAGCTTGACCGTTAGCATATCCCAAATGTAACAGTGCCGCATCCAATTTCTTAATTTCACCGTTTATATCTATACTTTGATCATGTAGTACCATAGTAACAATATAATACGGTGCATGCTTTTCATAATCTCCAAAGTCCCCTGATTCGTCTACAAAAATACTTAATTCTTTCATCTCTTCTCCGTAAAAAAATAGCGGGGAGTCTCCCCGCCTAATTAGGTTGGACCTGGGTCTTTCGACCAGCCCAAAGATGTGACATATCACATCTTTAATGTATTCATATAATAACACGCTTATTCCTTTTTTTCAAGGAAATTTAGCAAAGCCTTTTCATTTAAGGGTGTTTTTTAAGGATACGCCTGTATCTAGCGTGACCGTACGCAGATACAGGCGCATCATTTACACATTCTATCCTAGAAGTTCAATCGACTAATTCTTGCTGCCGAGTGTGACCTCCATCTCGCGTTCCACGTACTCGCCGTTGTCCGCGCGGCAGATCGTAACGTTGACCTTGGTTCCTGCTGCGTGGTACTGCAGAAGCTCCTGTATTTCTTCCATGGAGTCTACATCATGTCCGTCAAATTTCGTGATGATATCGCCCTTCTGGATGCCTGCCTCGGCTGCCGCGCTGCCTTCATAGACTTTTACGACACAGATGCCGACGGGCATACTGTATTTCTGGGATACGGAATCATCCACATCGATCCCGTTGATGCCGAGGAATGCTGCCTTATCCTCCTCCACCTTTTCTCTGGTGATCAGCTCATTGATGATTGGTGCGGCGGTCGTCATGGGGATCGCAAAGCCGACACCGTCCACGTAGTCTCCGCCCATCTTGGAGGAGTTGATGCCGATGACCTCGCCCTTTGCGTTCAGCAGTGCGCCGCCGGAGTTGCCGGGGTTGATGCTGGCATCGGTCTGGGTCAGGGTGTTGGTATAGGTCTCACCGGTCGAGCTGTCCTGCGCGGTGACTTCCCGGTTCAATGCACTGATGATACCACTGGTGACAGACTGTCCGTAGCCAAGTGCGTTTCCGATGGCAATGGCAGGCTCGCCCACTTTTTCATTTCCGCTGTCATTGATCTTGGCGATCTTGATGGCCGCCTTTGTCTCCTCCTCGATATCGTCCTTTTTCACCTGTACGACTGCGAGATCATTGCTGGGGCTGGTGCCCTTGACCTCTGCTGCCACGGTGTTCTCATCGCAGAACCGCACGGTCAGGGTCTTTGCGCCCTGTACTACATGGTTGTTGGTTGCAATATACAGGTATTCGTCATCCTCGCTGACGATGATTCCGCTGCCCGCATAGTCACTTTCCTGTGTATAGGTCTGTCCGAACCAGGTCTGGTACTGGGTCTCTGACATATTTGTGATGGCTACGATGGCGGGCATAGCGTTTTCTACGATATCTGACACATCCGTCGCGATGATCTTGCCGCCGGAAGTGGTCGTGGTGGTTTCACCGCCATCCTTGGAAGTGGTCGCCAGTGCAGAAGTCTGTGTCTGGGTGACCGTTGTCTCCTTTTCGGGGATCATGTAATTCACTCCGCCGAAAACACCGCCTGCAACGAGTCCGAAGACTGCCGCGAGACATGCACATTTTGCGATGGTCGCGCCAAAGCCGTGTTTTTTCTTCGCCTTTTTTTCTTTATGGCTGTTTTCCTCCATGGTACGGCGCTCATACGGGCTGTAGTAGCGGTCGCGGGGCTGATCTGTGCTGCTGTAAGTACTGTAGCTATTTTGAGACACGTCATCTGCTCCAGTGTATCGATAACTGTTATTATCTGGATCTACCGGGTAGACATTTGTGCTGCCGTAGTTATTTTGATTGTCATTCGTGTAATTATCCATATCTATATACCTCTTTTCCTTTAATTACTTTGGTTTCTTTTGATATTAGACAGTCTACAAGGAAGTTGTGTCTGAATTGTGTTTTCTATTTGAAGATTGTTTGTTTTTCGCATTATAATGCTGACATGCCTTTTCCAGTCGAATAAAATCTAGACATCGATTTCGGCAAGCCAACTGTTCATCTGAAATATATTTTTGATATAAAACATTGGCCTTATTAACAATATCGTTTTGATGAGCACGGCACCATGCTATCTCCTTTTGACAAAGTTTCTTGTAATTTTTTACTTCTTTAGAATCGCTTTTTTTGATTTTGATATCAACCGGAATCAACTGTTCTTCAGAGATTGGAATCATATTGTTAAAATTGAGCGCTGCAATTGGCCGTCCTTCATCATAGATTTTAGTAAAATCTATTTTATCCCGCATATTTAAATGTTTCAATTTTATGGATGTAAGTGGCACGCAATATTTCTGCATTCCACAGACTACAATAATACCAATAAATGTCCGGGACTCTTTTCCGATTTGAGGGGAAACAGACATAACATTGTCATCTATCCTATGTAGATCACGAATGTATTTCATGTCGACGTGATATAGATTTAATCGTGTGTTCTTCATATAGTTCCTTAGTATCAATTGCAAGACACAACAGTTCTGTTAAAAGCAAGTAACAAAAAGGCTATGCACGAGGCACAGCCTTTTGCCATATCCCCATCACAAGGGATGGTCATATGCTCTTATAGGTTCCACTTATAGGTAGGACTCACCTTTAATCTTATCTTACCTGCAAATCCCAACTTCGTCAAGTAATATTTTCTCTTATATTATTCTATTCTACCGTCACTGATTTTGCGAGGTTGCGCGGCTTATCGACGTCACAGCCTTTGCCGACGGACACATAGTAGGCGAACAGCTGCAGCGGAATGATCGCAAGCGAATTCGTGAAGTATTTGTTTGTCTGCGGAATGTAGATCACGTAATCCGCACTCTTCTCGATCTCGGTATTGTCCTCGTTGGTGACTGCCAGCACGACTGCGCCGCGGGAGCGCACCTCCACGATGTTGCTCATCGTCTTTTTGTACAGATCCTTCTGTGTCACGATGGCAGTGACGAGTGTGCCTTCCTCGATGAGTGAGATCGTGCCGTGCTTCAGCTCGCCTGCCGCATATGCCTCCGAGTGCACGTAGGAGATCTCCTTCAGCTTCAGCGAGCCCTCCATGCCGATGGCATAGTCGATCCCGCGTCCGATAAAGAATACGTCCTTGGCTCCGACATAGCGGTTTGCGATCTTCTGGATGTTTTCCTTGTTTGCAAGGAGCATTTCGATCTGGGCGGGTATTGCTTTCAGATCAGTGAGCATTTCTGCCACTTCTTCGTCCGTGACCATACCCCGCGCCTGTGCAAAATTGATCGCCAGCAGATAGTGGGCGATCAGCTGTGCGGAATACGCCTTTGTCGTCGCGACCGCGATCTCCGGGCCTGCCCAGGTATACATGACGCGGTCTGCTTCTCTGGCTATGGAGCTTCCCACCACGTTCACGATGCCGAGCGTCGTGATGCCCTGTGCCTTTGCCTCCCGCAGTGCTGCGAGGGAATCTGCCGTCTCTCCGGACTGGCTGATGATCACCACGAGGTCTCCTTTGGTGAGGATCGGGTTGCGATAGCGGAATTCACTGGCGAGATCTACCTCTACGGGGATACGCGCCAGCCCCTCCATGATATATTTTGCGGTGACACCGGTGTGATACGCGCTGCCGCATGCGACGATATGGATGCGGTTGATGGCGCGGATCTCCTCCTCGCTCATGCCCAGCTCCTCTATGACGATCTTTCCGTCCTTGATACGGGGTGTGAGGGTGTCGCGCACGGTCTTGGGCTGCTCGTACATCTCCTTTAACATGAAGTGTTCATAGCCGCCTTTTTCTGCCGCATTGATATCCCACTCGATGGTCTTGCTCTCCTTCTCGACCGGTTCTCCGTCACTGTTGAAAAACTCGATGGCATCCTCGGTCAGGCAGGCGATCTCCTCGTTTTCGATAAAATAGACGTCGCGGGTGTATTTGAGCACTGCAGGGACATCGGAGGCGATCAGATTGCCGTCCGCGGATCTGCCGACGATCAGCGGGGAATCCTTGCGCAGCGCATATACCTTGTCGGGATGCTCTGCGAAGATAATGCCGAGGGCATAGGAACCCTCCACGCGGTGCATGACCTTTGTGATCGTGTCGATGATGTCGCCGTCTGTCTTTTTATAATAGTAGTCAAGCAGGTGCGCGACCACCTCGGTATCCGTCTCCGAGAGGAAGTGATAGCCGCGGTCGATCAGCTTGTTCTTTAACTTCATGTAGTTTTCGATGATACCGTTGTGTACGACTGCAATGCTGCGCGTCTCATTGAAGTGCGGGTGTGCATTTTTGTCACTCGGCTCTCCGTGTGTCGCCCAGCGCGTATGTCCGATGCCGACGGTTCCGGGCATCGTGCTGCCGTCATGGGTCAGCTCACTGAGCACCTTCAGCCGCCCGGTGCTCTTTTCTATATTGATCTGCGTTCCGTCATAGATCGCCATTCCGGCCGAGTCGTAGCCCCGGTACTCCAGCTTTGACAGTCCGTCAAGCAGGATCGGTGCCGCCTGTCTTTTGCCGATATATCCTACGATTCCACACATGTATTTTTCCTCCTTTTGTCCAAATACTCTCATGATGTAATAAAGGGCGCATTTCTGTCGTGCGCCCCTTTCCTTCTGTTCAGTTCCTTTGTTAATTCGTGCCTGCTACATTGCCAGTTTCAAAATCGTCGCTCTCGATCTCTCCGCCCTGCACAGCCTCAGGTTTGTCGCCCTGCTCCACGGAACCGCCATAGCTGTTTCGGATCTGATCGCTATAGTTCTTTACCGTTGCGGAAGGCACATAGGACATGTCGTTATACAGATACCGGTGCAGTGCCTGCACATTGCTTTCCAGATCTGCGCATAATACCACATCTCCCTTACTGCCGCCGAGTCTTGCCGCATATTTGCTGAACGGGAATCCGGTGGAATCCGACAGTTCGTAGTCAAACATGCTGGCTGCCAGACGGATGATGTCCGCATTTGTATAGTTCGTACAGATCTCCGGAAATACCTGATTGATGATCTTGTTGATGGTCGCAAGATTGGTCTTCTTCGCCTTTTTCACGATCTCGTTGATGACCTCACGCTGACGTCCCGCGCGGGCATAGTCGTTACCTACCGTCTTACGGATCCGCGCATAGGTGGTCGCCTGTGTGCCGTTTAATGTCTGCATCCCCGGTGCGCTTATATACACCGGCGTGTCTCCGGTGGCTTTTGCCGTGGTATCGATATGGCGGTTGATCTCCTTCATTTCCGCAGCGCTCACATCGATATCCACACCGCCGAGCATATTTACCACGTCTGTGACCACCTTGAAGTCTACGGTGATAAAATGCTCGATATCCAGATCCAGACTGGCATTTAACATACGAATGGACTGCTCTGCTCCACCGATCGCGAAAGCACGGTTTGCCTTGTGGAAATTCGGCGAGGAGTCTCTCTGAACGTCCGTATCCAGAAACGTATCGCGGTACACGGATACGAGTTTGACTTCCTTGGTGTCGTTATTGATGCTCGCGATCATGATCACGTCGGAATTTCCGGAGTCCGCATGTCCGTTGAAGTAATTGTCCACGCCAAACAGAGCCACATCCTCGTAGCCCTTCATGATCTCGATCGTTTCATTCTCCAGTTCTTCCTCGTTGATGTTCAGCTCACTTGCACTCAGTTCTGTGGAAGTGGCAGGTGCCTTCTCTATTTTATTCAGTGCCTGCCAGACATATAACGCTGCCAGCACGATCAGTAATACGATAATTTCTATAATAAGCAGAATGATCTTGCGTTTTCTTCTTTTTTTCTTTAAAAGACGCTTTTGTTCTCTGGGACTCAGTTCCGTCTCCAACTGTCTTTTGCTCATCGTTTTTCCCTTCTTAATCTGATAATGGTGAATCCCCTATCTTTCATAACAAACTAAACAGTACAAGTTTAGACTAATTTTTCGCATCTGTCAATCAGAACTATACTCTGTGTATATATTGCCAGCTCTTGGCATAATCCGCGCGCTCCGTCTCGTTCATGGCGGCGTATTTTTCGTATTCCAGTTTTGTCAGCACCATTGCAGGGTTGCCGCAGCGGTGACATTCCACGTCTTTTCGGCGTGATACCGTGCGTAGCCATCCGCAAGATGGGCAGATGTATACTTTCAGCATATGTTTGTACCTTTCCCATAATACTTTTTTACTCCGTTTATGGCATAGCTGAGCAGATAACGCATGCTCTTTCGCCTGCTGAATCCCATATAGCGGTACACGCCGTACTGCATCTGCGCGGATTTCAGCTTGTTTCTCGATTTGCCGCCTTCGGAAAGACGGCAGTGCAGATACGGCTCGTTGATGCCGACCGCCGCACCGTATTTTTTTAACACCTGCAGCCACAGGATGTAATCCTCATGAAGCTCTGCATGGCTCATGTAAAATTCTCTCGCGATCTCCGTAGGCATCACAACCGAGCCGCAGGGGATCGTGTTCGTGTGGAGCAGTTCCTCGTAGGTGATGCGCTCCGGTACGCCGATCGTGCGCCCGGTGGGGGTGGCGTCTGCCTCATGAAGCGCGCGTGCACTGCAGCAGAGCGGTGCACCCGTCTCCTCCAGCAGTCTCAGCTGGGCACTCAGCTTATCCGGTTCCCACCAGTCATCCGCGTCCAGAAATGCTGTGTAGCGGCCGCGCGCCATGCGGATCCCACGGTTGCGGGTCTCTGCCACGCCGAGATTTTGGTCGTTTTTGATATATCTGACTGCCGGGTCGTTTTCAAACGGCCGCATGGCTGTGTCTATGTCATCGGGACTGCAGTCATTGATGACGATGACCTCGATCTCTCCCTCTGCGATGTCCTCCTGCTCCAGCGCGGACCAGACTGCGTTTGCGATGTATTTTTCTGCATTATATGCCGGTATGATGACCGAGATGAGCATCGTCCGTCCCTCCTTGGTCTGCCAGTTACTTGAGTGCCGTGGTCTGTGTATCGTCCACGCCCTCTGATTTTTCTTTCTGGAACAGGATCTTTACCGTCAGAAAGCACAGCTTGATATCCAGCCAGAAGGAGTAGTTTACAATGTAGGTCAGATCCAGCTTGAGTTTGTCGTAGGGCACTGTGTTGTACTGTCCGTACACCTGCGCGTAACCGGTCAGTCCTGCCTTCATCTTCAGGCGGAACTTGAACTCCGGGATGCTCTCCTCATACTGCTCGAATATCTCCCTTCTCTCCGGTCTGGGGCCGACGAGAGACATTTCTCCCTTCAAGATGTTGAACAGCTGGGGCAGCTCGTCAAAGTGCGTGCGTCGCAGGATCCGGCCCACCGGTGTGATGCGGTCGTCATCCACGCTGGCAAGGCGCGCACCCTCCTCCTCCGACTCCACGATCATACTGCGGAATTTCAGTATCCGGAACGGTTTCGCATCCTTGGTGATACGCTCCTGTTTATAGAATACCGGCCCGTGGTCGTAGGCTTTGATGGCAATGACGATCACCAGCATGATCGGCGATAGGAGAATACACGCGATCAGTGAGACCACGATATCCGTTGCGCGCTTGAAAAAGCGTTCGCCGATGCTCAGTCCGTTGTTGCGGCTCAGCATCAGGATGCTGTCGAACAGGTCGATGCGGTCCGATCCGGTGATGATGATATCCGAGATCTTCGGGATGCTGTAGCACCGGATCTCATGCCAGTAACAGAACTTCAAAAACTGGTTTCTCTCACGGGACGGGATATCGCCGATAATGATCGTGTCATATTGTTTGATCTTTTCCATAATGGCTTCCGTTCCCGCATCCAGGCGGATCGTCTCGCGGATCTGATAGCGGTCCTGTCTGGAATCCAGCTTGGAAATGAGCTGCTTCGGGCTGATGTCCCCGTATATGAGCAGCATCTGGTGCGGCGGATACAGTTTTGCATAATAATGTCTGGTCAACAGTGTCCAGACGACTGCCAACACCGCCTCCATGAGGATCAGATAGATCATGTGCTCCAGATGTGTTCCGAAACGCCACTTACCGAGCAATGCCAGCTGCAGATATGCGACGGCGTTCTGGAACAGGATCGCCAATGCCTGTCCGTACAACGCATCCATGTTTCGCAGATATCCGACCTTGAAACCGCCGAATATCTTTAAAAACAGGACACAAAACAGCGCATACAGGCCAATGATCGCCCAGTCTCCGCGACGGTAGTATTTTACCAGCATGATGTCCGCATAGATATTGTACCACTGCCACGCAAATATAGCTGTCTGGGCGGCTACAAAACACACACTCGCCCAGAACATAAAAATTCTTTTATACTGATAATTCTTATTTTCCATTACTCCTGCTCCTTTGGTATTCCCCAAAGTTCCTGCTTTTTCTTCTCCGTGCCTTTATTCACCCAGTCCGTCTTCTACGGCTGCGGTGACTCCTTCCAGTGCAGCCTCTTCGTCTTCGCCCTCGCAGACAAACTCCAGCTCCGTGCCGGATTTGATGCAGGCTCCGAGCACGCTGAGCACACTCTTTGCGTTCGCCTCGTTGTCTCCGTATCTGAAATATACTTTGCTTTTGTATTTGATCGCTTCGTTGCACAAAATCCCTGCCGGCCGCAGATGCAGCCCGGTCGGATTTTTGACCACTACTTTTTTGCTAACCATAAAAGCCCTCCAAAATTACCCCTCCTGATGCCTTCCCTACAGCATCGTGCGCGTGATCAGGTCTGCCAGTTCCCGCGCATCCTTCTCTATCTGTGCCTGGTCCTTTCCCTCGATCATGACACGCACAAGCGGTTCTGTACCGGACGGGCGGATGAGAACCCTGCCCTGTCCGTCAAATTTCTTTTCCAGTGCATCGATCGCCTCTGCGATCTCCGCGTACTCCATAAACTGTTCTTTTTTGTGGTTCGGCACCTTGGCGTTGATGAGCGCCTGCGGATACACTTCCATGACAGATGCCAGCTGTGACAGCGGTTTTTTCGTCTCCACCATGACCTCCAATAAATGAAGGGCGGACAACAGTCCGTCTCCGGTCGTATTGTCGTCTAAAAAGATGATGTGTCCGCTCTGCTCACCGCCGATATTGTAGCCGTTTTCCAACATGTTCTCCAGCACATAACGGTCTCCGACCTTCGTCTTTTCCGCACAGATCCCGTTTTTATCGCACATGACGAAAAATCCCAGATTCGACATCACGGTGACAACGATCGTATTCTTTTTCAGCGTGCCTTTTTCCTTCATGTAATTTCCGCAGATCGCAAGCAGCTTGTCGCCGTCCACGATAGTTCCGTTCTCATCCACCGCCAGCAAACGGTCCGCATCGCCATCAAAGGCGAGTCCGATGTCCGCCTTTTCATAGACTACCCGTGCCTGCAGCTCATCCATGTGTGTGGAACCGCAGTTGGAATTGATGTTTGTTCCGTCGGGGTCCACGTGCAGCGGGATCAGATCTGCACCCAGCTGCTGCAGCGTCTGTACGGATGTCTGGTAGGACGCACCCTCCGCACAGTCGATCACGATGCGCATGCCGGAGAGATCCACCGGTACGCATTTTTTCATGAACCGGATATACTCATCCTGAAGGTCAAAGCGGTATTCCACTTTTCCGATACCCGATCCGGTCGGCAGCGAAACGCCTGCCATATTGCTGTTTATCAGTTCCTCGATCTCGTCCTCCAGCTGATCGGAGAGCTTGTAGCCCTCGCCGTTGAAGAACTTGATGCCGTTGAACTCCATCGGATTGTGGGATGCCGAGATCACAACGCCCGCATCCACCTTGTGTTTGCGCGTCAGATATGCGACTGCCGGTGTAGGAAGCACTCCTACATGGATGGCATCCGCACCCACGGAACAGATGCCCGCCACAAGTGCATTCGCCAACATTCCTCCGGAAATTCTCGTATCACACCCCACCAGGATCGTGGGCTTGTGCGCTTTTTCCTTTGTCAGAACATAGGCTCCCGCCTGGCCCAGCTTCATCGCAAGCTCGATCGTAAGCTCTGCACCTGCGACGCCGCGTACGCCGTCTGTTCCAAATAATCTACCCATAAATGATTCCTCCGAATTCTCGTATATAGTTCTCTTGTCAGCCTATTGTACGCCTTCCTCATCTTCTGTCGGCTCTTCGCCAGGCTCGTCAATGCCCGGTTCATCCGGAGTCGGTTCGTCCGGGGTCTCCTCTGTCACCGTCACAGTGACCAAAACAGGCTCATGATACAGGTTTTCTTCCAGATCCAGTGCCAGCTCGACCTCGTGTGTTCCCGGCGTCAGCTGCCCTGCGTCAATGCTTGCCACGATACTGTTTGTATCCAGTGCCGCGAGATTTGCCGCAATTCCGCTCACATTCACACGGATGACGGAAGTATCAAAGCTCAGCTTGTAGCCCTCAGGCAGATTCAGCACGCGGATCGACGACGGGAAGATATTGACCACTTTCGTGGAAAGCTGTGCGATATGCACGGTCACCGTCACCTTCGCCTGTGCCTGATCTGCAACCGTCACGCCATCCGGCAGGTATTCCGTCACATCGACCACCTGTGTGATATCGCTTCTTGCTCCGCTGATATCCAGTGCACTTTCCGGTATATTGAGTGCCGTTACTTTGTTGAGCGCCGACGCGGTTCCTTTGATCGCGATCGTCTTCGGCTCATATTCCATATCCATATATGCATAGCCGTCTGCAGGCGTGCCTGTCACGTTGAAGATCAACGCTACATCCTTGATATCGAGGATCCGCACCGTCACGGTCACTGTGGACATATTGAGTATCAGATCGCTCTTGTCGATCACATTTCCATCACTGTCATAAAGTACCGGTATGACGCTGGCAACGACATCCGCTGTCATGTTTGTGACATCGATGCTCGCCGTCACATGGTCGATCCTGCTCACCACAGACTCCGGTCCTGATACCTTTAACAGATTCGGCCTTACAGTCACCTCTCCGAGTGCGCAGCCGTCCGGAAGTGTTCCGGTCGTCTCAACACCGACGATAAACTGATCCTGTGCCAGATTATCCAGCGCGATCTCCAGATTCTGTGTCGCCTTGCTGATCGTCACCAGACTGCTGTAGCGCAGCGCCGTTACCTCGATCGGCACCTTTCCCATGCCGCTCTCGTTGTCGATCGCCGCGTTTTCCATATTTGCAACTGCCTTGAAGTCCGTGTTGCTCAGTTTTTCTATATAAGAGCGCTTGGCAGTTACCGTGAACACAATTGTATTTGTATCATCCAAAACCTCAAAATATTTGCCCTGATTGGTCAGATACTCGGCGTTTTCGATCACGACGGACGTGCTAAAACGCTGGGAGATCTTCGGATCATCGATATTGACGACAACCAGCCACAAAATGAGCGCAAACAGAGCTGCCAGAAGCTTCAGACCAAAGTTATTCGTTATGACTTTCCACGCTCGTCTGACCATGATCGAACCTCCTCTTTATCTTTTTCCACCGGGACTCGCCATAGCCTGCATCCGCGAGTTCCATCAGCATCTGCTTCAGTTCGTCGCCATCCAGTCCGCGCCTGATCTCGCCACCGACCGCTGTCGATACCGCTCCCGTCTCCTCTGAGACGATGATCGTCAGAGAATCACTGACCTCGCTGATGCCGACTGCCGCACGATGTCTCGTTCCAAGCTCCTTGTCAAGTTCCATATTATCGGACAGGGGCAGATAACAGGTCGCGGACACGATGCGTTCGCCGCGCACAATGACTGCACCGTCGTGAAGCGGTGTGTTTTTCTCAAATATATTGATCAGAAGCTGGCTGGATACGAGGGAATCCAGAGGAATTCCGGTTCGCTCGTACTCGCTGAGCATGATGTCTTTCTCCACAACGATCAGCGCACCTGTTTTTACCTTTGCCATCTCAAATGTCGCTTTTACCATCTCACCGGCTGTGCGCTCGGAAAAGCGTTTGGCCGCACGGTCTATATCCCAGCTGAACATGCCAAGGAAAAAGCGCTTTCTTCCCAGCTGATCCAGCGCCTTGCGCAGCTCCGGCTGAAAGATCACCGCAAGTGCGATAATGCCGACGTTGATCAGCTTGCCTGCCAGCCATAGGATCGTATTCATCTGGAACAGTGCTGCGATCAGCACAAATGCCAGAATGGTGACAATGCCCCTGAAAAGCGCCCACGCCCTCGTATTTTTGATCCAGACCAAAATACTGTACAGCATGAAAGCGATAAGGATGATCTCCACAACATCTATGATCGTCACTGACGGAATATTCAGCCAAAACAAATATTTATCACGAAATGCCAGAATTCCGCTTGCTATTCTTCCCACGCCATTACTTCCTTTCCTGAATCATATTCTCACGGTCTCAGCCGCAAGTGCTTCGACCTGATTCAAAAATCTAACAGGTTCTCGTCAATATCCATCTCCTGTGCCAGATCTTTTCTGGTGATCGGAGTGTCATCGCCACTGAATTTCTGTACCTTTTTCTCTGTATTGGCAACGTAGATCTTCGGTACAGCCTTCACATAATAGTAATATTCATCATCCTCAAACTGTACGCGCTCTGTCCGCGTATAGTCCAGATTGAAGAAGAAAAACTGTAAGATCAGCCCGATCGCTGCACTCGCCAGCACCGCACCAAATATATAGAGCATATTTGCCGGCAGCTTGAGCTGCAGATCGCAGATCAGACATAGCACAAATTGCAGCAGACATCCGGTCGCGATCGCGATCGTCCATGCATGATCGATCGAAAGCTTTCGGATGAACCAGACGATCAATGCCGCCAGCACCAGTATCGCCAACACCGCGATCATCTCGCGGTTACCCACAAACTGTTTGAGCACTTCCGAAAACTTCGTGATGATCGAATCATCCTCCGTCATCTCCGCGATCGCCGATGCATTGACCGCAATTCCGCTCAAAAGATAGTACATGACTCCTCCGCACACCATCGCCAGAACAGACACCGGATTGTCATCCAGCAATCCGATCACGATCGGCATCACATAGGGCACATGAAAAATAAATGCCAGCGGTGTGAGCACTGCATAATAGCCCTTTTTCGGCAGCAGCCGGAAATAGAGCAAAAACAGTATGAGCATTACAAGAAGGCTGACCGCGCACGCCGCAAGCGACAGTGAATACAGATGCAGCAGTACAAGAAGCGCCGCAAACAACACGATCGCGCTGACCGGCAGCAATGCACAGGAAAGCGCCAGTACGATAATGAGTGTCATACTGTTCAGCCGGGTCATATAGCCCAGCCGTGAGCGTATCATAAAAAATGTGAGAAACGCCAGTATACTCTTTATGGTGGGAACCAGATAGATTTCGTTCTTACTGCAAAATCCCCTGATCCGTTCCTTGATCTCCAACAATATTGTCATGATTCTCCTCCATCCCGTTCAAAGCTTCTGATCAGTCGTTTCAGATGTCGGTTATAACCCCTGATCTCTTTTTTTGTACGGGTGTATTTTACCTCTGCATACACAAAAATCGCCAGCAGATAGATGCCCAAAAAACACACATAGCGCAGCAGTACAGTGATCGCAAACTGCTTCAGATCCATCGTGTGGATGTTTTCCATCAGCATTTCCATGTTGCAGATCCCCCACATGAGCAACATCACACCATAAGCGACTGTCCCACTCAGGAAGCCCTTTAACATATGCAGTCCGACATAATCCCTGCGAAAATATTTTACGACCGGGAAATCTTCCTTGCCCTTGCGGTCGTTAAATGCCTGCAATTGCACCATATGGCGCACGCGCTCATTGTGAATCATATTACACCCCGTTTTTCGCCTCCGGCCACTCAAAACAGCCGTCGGCATCTCATATAATTACATAGTTAATTGCATTATATCATAGTTTTCTCTGAAATACAAAACATTTCCGTACAGCACAAGAAACACATGCCATCAGCCTCTTGGCTGCATAAAAATAGCGTAGCAGCCATTAAAACTGCTACGCTTAAAAAGTCTGACTTTTTGGGGTCACCTCATCCTGCGGTACTTTTTTATATTTTATCATAAGTATTTCGCTATAAAGATCTACTATATAGATCTCATCCGGTTTCTGCCGTCGCCGACCTTCTTCTCCGGCTTAGTTTCCTTGGGAAGCGCGCTCATCAGCGTGTTGCTCAGCTTGCCCTTACAGTTTGCACAGTAACGTCCGGTCTTGATCGTCGCTCCGCACGACTCACATTCCAGGCCCACCGGCGACTCGTCCGTAAAGCTGAGACGCTCCTCACGCACCCACTGCCTGAGCTGTCCAACGGACACATCATTTGCTTCCGAGATTTCCTGCAGCGTTGCTGTCTTGTGATCCCAGATATATGACTTTACCTGCTGAAACTTTTTTTCCAGTGCATCCGAACAGGCCGGGCATCTCACCGGTCCTGTGATATAGTTAAACAGTCTTTTACATGTTCTGCAAGCTCTTACTTCCATTGCACAATCCTCCCCCGTCTCCTCCGCCAATACAGATGCAGAGAACATATACTTTTTTTACTCCCGCGCTCATCAACACCTCCGCCGCCGCATCCACCGTGCTCCCGGTGGTATAGATATCGTCAATGAGCAACACTTTTTCTAATTGTACTATTTTTTTCGACATTTGAAAAGCATTTTTCAGATTATTTTTCCGTTCCTTCGCGCTTAGCCGACGCTGGGGCTGCGTATGGACGGTTCGAAGGAGCAGTTTCTTCTCTACAGGGATTCCTGTAAGCCGCGCAAGCTCCTCCGCGATCAGCTCCGCCTGATTGTAGCCGCGCTCCCGCCTTCGTTTCGGGTGAAGCGGCACGGGAATAAGTGCATCCGGGGCTACCCGACGGATCCAGCTGCCATGCGTCTTGTACGCTTCTCTCGCGAAAACAGCGGCATAGTCCCGGCGATTGCCGTACTTGAGGCGGTGCATGCTCCCGATGATCGCCCCCTGATAGACGAACACGGCTCTGCCCTGTATAAATGCATGCGCATGCCTCGCACAGTCTGCGCAGTACTCCCTGCATACACGGTCCGCCTCCAGCGGTTTTCCGCACTGCAGACAGAACGGCGTCGTAACCCTTATCAGCTTTTTTTCACAGGTCGGGCAGATATGCGCGACACCGTCATCCGTGAGGAGCTGCTCCTGCACTTCGCCGCAGATGGGACAACTGCCCGGAAATAATAATTTTATGAGAAATTGTATGATCTTCAACAGCACTCCGTTCCGCTCTCTCCTCATTGCGGCCGTTTCAGCAAATGCTTCGACCTGATCATTACATATCGCCCGACTCTGTCAGACGATTTTTCAGCCCACAGTAGCGCTGCTGCTCCTGCACATTGCCGATCATCTGTGCAAATACGCGGTCGTCCCCGACCAGTGTCACGCATTTTCTGGCTCTGGTGACCGCCGTGTAAAGCAGATTCCGGTTCATGAGCGGGCGCGGGCCGGAAAGCAGCGGAATCACGACCGCCGGATACTCACTGCCCTGCGATTTATGTATCGTGATCGCGTAGGCGAGCTCCAGTTCGTCGATCGCTCCGAAGGGATACTCTACCATGCGCCCCTCCTCAAACTCCACGGTCAGACTCTGTGCAAAGGAATCGATGATGCGGATGATACCCATATCGCCGTTGAACACCCCCAGACCCTTCTCGATCGGTATTCCGTAGCGGCTGCGAACCTCCCACTGCAGCTGATAATTGTTCTTCGTCTGCATAACCTTGTCTCCCTCGCGAAAGATCCCGTTCGGGCGCTCCTTCTCAGACTTGGACGCATCCGGCGGGTTGAGGTAATGCTGAAGCACGGTGTTCAGATTCTCCACGCCGAGCAGACCCTTTCGCATCGGTGTGAGCACCTGGATGTCCATCGGTGTCGCCTCCACAAATTTGGGCATCTTCTGCAGCACGAGCTGAAGTGTTACATTGATGATCTGATCCGCATCGTAGCGTTTCAGGAAAAAGAAATCCATGCTCTTGTTGTCAAGCGTCACTTCCTCTCCGCGGTTGATGCGGTGCGCGTTGACGATGATATCGCTCTCCTTTGCCTGACGAAAGATCTCCGTCAGCTCCACCACCGGCAGCTGCCCGGATGTAATGATGTCCTTGAGCACGCGTCCCGGTCCCACGCTCGGCAGCTGGTTCACGTCACCCACCAGGATCAGTCTCGTACCGGGTGTGATCGCCTTTAACAGCGAGTTCATGAGAGGCAGGTCAACCATCGACATCTCGTCGATAATGACAGCGTCCACCTCCAGCGGATTGCTCTCATCCCGTCCGAAACCTACATTTTCCTCGCCGCCCAGCTCCAGCATCCGGTGGATCGTGCGCGCCTCATACCCCGTCGTCTCGCTCATGCGCTTTGCCGCGCGGCCGGTCGGCGCCGCCAGCATAAAGTCCAGTCCCTCCAGATCAAAGTAGTGGATGATCGAGTCAATCGTCGTCGTTTTTCCGGTTCCGGGGCCTCCGGTGATCACCAGCACGCCCTCACGCGCGGCCGCCACAACCGCCTGCTTCTGGTGCTCTGCCAGCTCGATCCCCGTCGTCTGCTCGATGCGCCGGATGCATTTACAGACATGCGCTTCGGAAATATCCATCGACACATTGAGCATTTTTAACATGTGCGCGACATTGGATTCCATATTGTAAAAAACCGTGGCATACACATGCACCTGTTCGCCCTCGCGCTTCAGCACAAGCCGGTGTTCGATCGCCAGATCCATCATGTTTTTTTCAATGCTCTCCTGCGGAACGCCAAGCAGCTCCACCGCCCGCGCGGTGAGCAGCTCCTGCGGCAGATAGGTATGTCCTTCTCCCGCCGCCTGCTGCAGGCAGTAGATCAAGCCGCTGCGGATGCGAAAATCCGAGTCTGTGCGGATGCCCACCTTTGATGCGATCTCGTCCGCGATCCGAAAGCCCACACCGTCGATGTCATCTGCCAGACGATACGGGTTTTTCTGCAAAATGCTGTAGATCTCCTCTCCGTAAGTATTGTAGATCTTCACCGACAGGGTGAGGCTGATCCCGTACTGCTGTAAAAAGAGCATAGCGGAACGCAGGGAACGCTTTTCCTCCACCTGGATGCAGATCTCCTGTGCCTTGCGCTCACTGATTCCCTTGATCTCTGCCAGCCGCTCCGGCTCTTCCTCGATAATGCGGAACGTCTCTTTTCCGAAACGGCGTACGATACGGGCTGCCAGCGCCGCACCTACACCTTTGATCGCTCCGGAACCCAGATAACGCTCGATCGCCATTTCGTCCTCCGGCTCTTTTTCCGTGAACCGCGCCGCTTTAAATTGTCTGCCGTAGCTGGGGTGATCCGTGTATTCGCCCTCAAGCTCTACATTCATGCCATCTGTCAGACCCATGAGTGTGCCCACACAGGTCGTCATCGTCTCGCCAGTCACAAGTTCCAGCACGGTATACCCGTTATCGCTGTTCTGATAGATGATGTGGTCTACATATCCGCTGATTCGTTCCATGTATCTTAGCAAGTCCCTTTCTGTTTCTTCGGTGTTCGGGTGTCGGAATTAAAAATGGGCGGGCTTCGCCCACCCATGAAAATCCACTATTTATCCTTTTTCCTGTACTGCTCCGGTCGCAGCAACCGCAGCCGCATCTGTCGTGTCAACCGCTGTCTTCTCCGCCTGCGGGATGTTGTAATTTCTGCACATCTGCTCATACAGCGTCTGTGTCATGCGGTTTCCGACCTGATCCACGATCTGGTCAGCGAGTTGTTCGCCCACCTGTCCCATGAAAAACTCCGTGAGCTGTGCATTGGAGGAATCCTCATCATCTTTTAATGATTCCTGCACATTTTTGAGTATCTGCTCCACGAAATAGGACTCGAAGTCCTTGATCGCCTGCTTCATCTCCTCCTCAGAGGAGTTTTCATTGATACCGTTTACTGCGCTGTTTACCGCGCCTGCCGATGCGGAATTGTTCGCATTCCGGGCCGTCTGCGTCAGGTAATTATACATGCTGTCATTGACTGATATACTCATAGACTGCCTCTCTTTGCTCGCGTGATCTGTTCGTTCCGGTCATTCCATCACTTCAACCCGTCATGTTACCGCTTCAGCTGGTTTGCCTGACCGAGCATTTCGTCCGCGGCCTGGATCGCCTTGGAGTTGAGCTCGTAGGCACGCTGTGCCACGATCAGATTTACCATCTCGTCTGCCACCTGCACATTGGAGGACTCCAGCCAGTTCTGGCGCAACTTGCTCTTAATGAGGTTAATGCCGTTATCGTTCTCGTTCAGTGCATTTCCGGATGCTGCTGTCTCTCTGAAATATGTACCGGCCACCTTTTCCAGACCGGCGGGATTGTTAAACTGCCACAGGCCGATCGTCTGATCCAGACTGATAAAGTTGCCGTCCGGGGTCTTGTAACCGACCTCGCCGCTGGAACTGATATTAACTGTATTGGTATCGATACCCTCCGGGATAACGATCGGATTGCCCTCCTGATCCAGCACGTAATAACCTTCTGCTGTCGCCAGTGTCAGGCCGTCCGTTCCGTTCGTCCAGAAGAAATCTCCGTTTCTCGTATAGCTGATCTCTCCGTCAACTCCCTGGATACCGAAAAATCCGTCTCCCTCGATCGCAAAGGCGGTGTTACTCTCGGATGCGATCAGTTCACCTTCCTTGAAGCTGGAGGTCATGGATGATACTCTCGTTCCGAGTCCTACCTGTGCGGAGATGGGTTTTTGTTCTCCGTTGGCGGTCGTTGTACGTGTCTGCAGTGTCTGATACAGCAGGCTCTTAAATTCTGCTTTTTCGCTACGATATCCGGTCGTATTCACATTTGCCAGATTGTTGGCGATCGTGTCTACGTTGGTCTGCTGTGCCAGCATGCCGGATGCCGCGCTCCACAATGCTCTCATCATATTTGTGTACGCTCCTTCGGGCGTCCTTCCATGGACTCAAAATTCTATCCTTGTGGTAATATATCGGCTAATCGGAATGATTCCTTTATACTCTGCCGACGTTATTGACCGCCTTGTCGAGCATGCCGTCGATCGTCTGGATCACCTTCTGGTTGGACTCATAAGCCCGGGTGATCGTGATCATATTGACCATCTCTGTCACGACGTTGACATTGGATGCCTCGATATAACCCTGTCTTACACGCGCATTTGAAGCTGCAAGCGTTGCACCGTCTACCGGCTGGTACAGGTTCTCACCATACTTCTCCAGATAGTTGTAGTCCTCAAAATCGATCACTCCAAGCTGTGCCACCACCTGCTCGTTCTGGTGGATATAGCCCTGCTCATCAATCGTAAAGGGCAGGTTGGGATCAAGCTGTATATAATTGTTCGCAGCGGGATCCGTGTTCTGCGCGCCCGCCTGATTGAGCACATAATCACCGTCCTTGGTCACCAGATATCCCTGCGTATTGACGGTAAATGCACCATCTCTCGTATATTTGACGGATGTCTCGCCATTCTTGTTCGTGAAGGACACTGCAAAAAAGCCTTCGCCGTCGAGTGCCACATCATACTGACTGTCCGTCACCTGAAAACTGCCCTGACTGTAGTCCGTGTAGGTCTCACCGATCTTGACGCCGGGGTACATACCGCCCAGTCTGCGAGGCATTCCCATCGGTTCTGACTGGTCTTTGATCTTTACGGCAAGCTGCTCATCAAAGGTCTGGGAGGTCGCTCCCTCCTTTTTGTAACCGTTTGTGTCTGCATTTGCCAGGTTGTTTGTCATGACGTCCATGCGGTTCATCTCGTTGACCATACCTGACCATGCGGTGTAGAGTCCTTTTACCATAATACCGTGCCTCCCGCCTATCTGATGCGTATGTAATGGGCTGTCACATTTCGACAGCCCGGGGTTCACATTCTGTATCTGTTATGTTTTTATCATCGGCGACTTTTCCGGATAAATTTAGTCGTCATCGCGTTTTCCTGCTAAGAATTCTACATATTTTCCGGTTCCGATCGCCACACAAGTCATCGGCTCATCCGCTGTCATCGTATTGATACCGGTCTTGTCCTCGATCAACTCCTCGAGACCGCGCAACAGTGCACCGCCTCCGGTGAGTACAATACCGCGCTCTGCCACATCTGAGACCAGCTCCGGCGGAGTCTTCTCCAGCACGCTGTGGATCGCCTCCACGATGCGGTTCGTCGCCTCGCGCAGCGCCTCCTCCGTCTCCTCCGCGGATACGACGACGGTCTTGGGAAGTCCGGTCACCAGATTTCGTCCACGCACATCCATGGTGCCTCCATCGGGCAGAGGATAGCATCTTCCGATGCGAATCTTGATATCTTCTGCGGTGCGCTCACCGATCAGAAGGTTATGTTTTTTTCTCATGTAGCGCACAAGCGCTTCGTCGAAATCATCTCCGGCGATTTTGATCGAGGTGGATACAACTGAGCCGCCAAGCGAGATAACTGCGATATCAGCCGTACCACCGCCGATGTCCACGATCATGTTTCCGCAAGGTCTGGCAATGTCAATGCCGGCTCCGATCGCAGCCGCGATCGGTTCCTCGATGATCTCTACCTCTCTGGCACCTGCCTGAAAGGTCGCATCCTCTACTGCTTTTTTCTCAACCTCTGTAACGCCGCTTGGAACGCAGACGCTGACGCGGGGCTTGCGGAAGGTCTTCTTTCCGATCGCTTTCTGAATGAAGTACTGGATCATCTTTTCCGTCACGGTGTAATCCGAAATAACTCCCTGACGCAGCGGGCGCACTGCCACGATATTTCCGGGCGTACGTCCCAACATGAGGCGCGCTTCCTCTCCGATCGCCTTGATCTTATTTGTGTCACGGTCAAAAGCCACTACGGAGGGCTCCTTTAACACGACACCTTTTCCTTTAATATATACGAGTATACTCGCGGTTCCTAAATCGATTCCAATATCTGTTCCAACCATAAATATCCCTTTCTGTGACGATCTGTTTGCACGCAGTCACACAATTGTCCCTTATTTACTATTTTTTCTCATATAGAATCATTATATACAATAAATCCCAATTTTCAAATACTTTTAGAGATATTTTTTGAGGTACTTTCCGGTGTAGGAGGCTTCAACCTTGCAGATCTCCTCCGGTGTGCCGGCAGCGATCACCGTTCCGCCGCCGTCACCGCCCTCGGGACCCATATCTATGATATAGTCTGCGGTCTTGATGACATCCAGATTGTGCTCGATGACAATGACGGTATTCCCCCCATCAGACAGTCTGCGCAGGATCTCCACCAGCTTGTTGACATCCTCAAAATGCAGTCCGGTCGTCGGCTCATCCAGAATGTAGATCGTCTTTCCGGTGCTCCTGCGGCTCAGTTCCGTCGCGAGTTTGATGCGCTGCGCTTCTCCGCCGGAAAGCTCCGTGGAGGGCTGTCCGAGGCGGATATAGGACAGTCCCACATCGTACAGTGTACGGATCTTGTTGTAAATGCTCGGCACATGCTTGAAAAACTCCATTGCCTCCTCAACGGTCATGTTGAGCACATCATAAATACTTTTTCCTTTGTAGTGCACTTCCAGCGTTTCCCGGTTGTAACGCTTGCCACCGCACACCTCACAGGGAACATACACATCCGGCAGGAAGTGCATCTCGATCTTGATGATACCGTCTCCGGAACATGCCTCGCAGCGTCCGCCCTTCACGTTGAAACTGAAACGTCCTTTTTTATAGCCTTTTGCCTTTGCATCCGGCGTGGCAGCGAACAGATCACGGATCAGATCAAAGACGCCGGTGTAGGTCGCCGGATTTGATCGCGGCGTACGCCCGATGGGTGACTGATCGATATCAATGACCTTGTCCAGTTGCTCCAGTCCTAAGATCTCATCGTGGTCGCCCGCCACCGTGCGTGCACGGTTAAGCTCTTTTGCCAGCGTTTTGTACAGGATCTCGTTAGTAAGCGAGCTCTTTCCGGAGCCTGACACACCGGTGACGCAGGTCATGACCCCAAGCGGGAATCTGACATCGATGTTTTTCAGGTTGTTCTCTCTGGCTCCCTTGACTGTCAGCCAGCCCGTGGGCGTTCTGCGCTCTGCGGGCACGGCGATCTTCTTTTTTCCGCTCAGATAGGCACCGGTGATCGAGTCCGGATTTTTCATAATCTCCTCTGCCGTTCCGCAGGCGATGACTTCTCCGCCGTGTTCACCGGCACCCGGACCGATGTCGACGATATAATCCGCCGCCCGCATCGTGTCCTCGTCATGCTCTACGACAATGAGTGTATTGCCCAGATCACGCAGATGTTTGAGCGTATCAAGCAGCTTGTCGTTGTCCCTCTGATGCAGGCCAATGCTCGGCTCGTCCAGAATATAGGCGACTCCGACCAGACCGGAGCCGATCTGGGTCGCCAGACGGATGCGCTGCGCCTCGCCTCCGGAGAGCGTTCCCGTTCCGCGGGAGAGCGACAGATAGTCCAGACCCACGTCTACCAGAAACTGCACGCGCGCACGGATCTCCTTTAAGATCTGATCACCGATCAGGTGCTGTTGTCTCGTCAACTCCATTTTTCCCAGATAGGTGTGCAGGTTTTTGATGGAGAGATTGGTGATCTCATAGATATTTTTGTCCGCGACGGTCACTGCCAGCGACTCTTTTTTCAGACGCTGTCCGCCGCACAGGTCACACGGCGTAATGCGCATGAATTCCTCGTATTCCTGTTTCATTATATCGGAATGCGTCTCGCGGTAACGGCGGTTTACGTTTTTGATCAGTCCATCGAACAACACGCTGTAGACACCCTCTCCGCGCTGGCCTTTATAATACACCTTGACTTCGCGGTCTGCGCCGTGAATGAGCATATGGCGCACCTCTTTCGGCAGTTCCCTGTACGGGGTGTCCAGACTGAAGCCATACGCCTCGGACAGTGCTTTTAATATTGCATAGGTGTAGCTCTTGGGGTCTGTCGAGGACTGCCATCCCATGACCTGGATCGCTCCCTCGCTGAGGGAGAGTTTTTTGTCCGGGATCATCAGATCCTCGTGAAACTCCATTTTATAGCCGAGTCCGAAGCACTCCGGACATGCGCCGAACGGATTGTTGAAGGAAAAGCTGCGTGGTTCGATCTCGTCGATGCTGATGCCGCAGTCCGGGCATGCGAAGCTCATGGAAAAATTCAACGGCTCTCCGTCCGCCACATCGACGATGAGCAGTCCGTCCGCCAGCTCCAGCACGTTTTCGATGGAGTCCGTCAGTCGCTTCTGGATGCCTTCTTTTACCACCAGACGATCCACCACGATCTCGATATTGTGCTTGATATTTTTGTCCAGCGTGATCTCCTCGGTCAGCTCATACATGTTGCCATCCACCTGAGCACGAACATAACCGCTGCGCCTTGCCTGTTCAAACAGTTTGGCATGTGTTCCCTTGCGCCCGCGCACCACCGGTGCCAATAGCTGGATCTTTGTGCGTTCCGGCAGTTCCATGATCTGATCGACCATCTGATCGACGCTCTGTCTTTTGATCTCGCGTCCACATTTCGGACAGTGTGGGATTCCGATGCGCGCGTAGAGCAGTCGAAAATAGTCGTAAATTTCTGTGACTGTTCCGACCGTTGATCTGGGATTGCGGTTTGTGGATTTCTGGTCGATGGAGATCGCCGGGGACAGCCCCTCGATCTTTTCTACGTTTGGCTTTTCCATCTGCCCGAGGAACTGACGCGCGTAGGAGGACAGTGATTCCATGTATCGGCGCTGACCTTCTGCATAGATCGTGTCGAAGGCAAGCGACGATTTGCCGGAACCGCTCAGCCCGGTCAGCACTACAAATTCATCGCGCGGGATGTCCAGATCGATGTTTTTGAGGTTGTGCTCGCAGGCACCCCGGATTTTGATGTATTTTCGTTCCTTCATTGTTTGTGCCTTTCTTGTATATTATCAATTTACGTTATTTTTTCCCGGACGCGTGGGTTTGGGCCGCTGAGCTTCGCCAGTCCTTATGCTTTCCCGGGAAACTGCGCGGGGCGGCACAAAGGAAAAGCAAATACAGCTTTTCTTTGCTGCCGAGGTATTTTCTATTTCTAAGTTTTCTCCGCGCACCCCGGTCGCATAAAGGATCTGTCGAAGTCTCACTCAAACGAACCCACGCTGTGCACGGGAGAATATAGCTGAATACGCGAAGAAGCTAATCACTAATTGCAAGTGCCGACAGATCATCAAGGACATTTGCCATGACCTTTATGCGTCCGGGTCACGCGGAAGTAACGTCCAACAGGCAATCACACGGCAGCGGAAAAAGCTGATTTTGCTTTCTTCCGTGCCGCCCCGCGTGATTTCCCGGCTAAGCATAAGCGTCTGGCAAATGTCCTGATGGTCTGTATGGCACATACGAGGTTAATAATTAGCTTCTCAGCATTTCAGCGCGCGATCATTGTCCGTGATTTCTTCCAGCATCTTCCGCAGATCCCTCATGCGGTCACGCAGCTCCGCTGCTGCCTCGAAGTTCAAATCTGCTGCTGCCGCCTTCATCTTCTTTTCCACGTCCTTGATGAGCTTTTCCAGCTCGCCGCGGTTCATCGATTCGGGTGACTTTGAGAAATTCAGTTCCTCCTGTGCCACCTTTTTTGAGATAGCGATCAGGTCTCGCACGGATTTTTTGATCGTCGTCGGCGTAATGCCGTGTTCCTCGTTGTATGCCTGCTGGATCTCCCGGCGGCGATTTGTCTCATCGATCGCCACGCGCATGGAATCCGTGACCGTATCCGCATACATGATGACATGGCCCTCACTGTTTCGGGCGGCACGTCCGATGGTCTGGATCAGCGAGGTCTCCGAACGCAGAAAACCTTCCTTGTCTGCATCGAGGATCGCCACCAGCGTGATCTCCGGAATATCCAATCCCTCTCTCAGAAGGTTGATACCCACCAGAACATCAAATACGTCCAGTCGCAGATCCCGGATGATCTGGGCGCGCTCCAGAGTATCGATATCCGAGTGCAGATATTTGACCCGGATGCCGACTTCTTTCATATAATCTGTCAGATCCTCCGCCATGCGCTTGGTCAGCGTGGTCACGAGCACTTTATTTCCATTTTTTGTCTCTTTATTGACCTCTCCGATCAGGTCGTCAATCTGTCCTTCTACCGGACGAACGTCGATCTTCGGATCCAACAGTCCTGTGGGACGAATGATCTGTTCGGTACGCAGCAGTTCATGTTTTTCCTCATACTCACTGGGCGTTGCCGATACAAAGAGCATCTGGTCTATTTTCTGCTCAAATTCCTCAAAATTCAACGGCCGGTTATCCAGTGCCGAAGGCAGGCGGAAACCGTAGTCCACCAGCGTCATCTTTCTGGAGCGGTCTCCGGCATACATGCCTCGGACCTGGGGCAGTGTGATGTGGGACTCGTCCACGATGATCAGAAAATCCTCCGGGAAAAAGTCCATAAGCGTCAGGGGCGGTGCTCCCGCCGGCAGGAAATTCAGGTGTCTGGAATAGTTTTCGATGCCTGAACAAAAACCGGTCTCACGCATCATCTCAAGGTCAAAATTCGTGCGCTCCGCAATGCGCTGTGCCTCAATGAGCTTGTCCTCTCCCTTAAAATAGCGCACACGCTCCTCTAATTCTTTTTCTATATTGTCGCACGCAGCGTTGATCTTTTCCTGGGGCACCACATAGTGCGATGCCGGAAAAATGATCGTATGCTCCAAGAGGCATTTGATCTCTCCGGTCAGGACATCGATCTCCGTGATGCGGTCAATCTCATCACCAAAAAACTCCACACGGATCGCCGTATCACTGCTGTTTGCAGGAAAGATCTCCACGACATCACCGCGCACGCGAAAGGTTCCGCGGTGAAAATCCATGTCATTTCTGGTGTACTGCATATCGATCAGCGATCGGATCGCGTCATCACGGTCTTTTTCCATACCCGGTCGCAGCGAAAGACTCATTCCCTGCCACTCGTCAGGGCTTCCCAGACCATAAATGCAGGACACGGAAGCCACAATGATCACATCCCTGCGTTCTGCCAGCGCAGCCGTGGCTGACAAACGCAGTTTATCAATCTCATCATTGATGGAGGAATCTTTTGCAATGTACGTGTCCGATGAGGGCACATACGCTTCCGGCTGGTAATAGTCGTAGTAGGACACAAAATACTCGACTGCGTTTTCCGGAAAAAACTCCTTGAACTCACTATATAGCTGGCCTGCGAGCGTCTTATTATGCGAAATGATGAGCGTCGGCTTATTTAATTGCTCGATCACGTTTGCCATGGTGAAGGTCTTACCGGAACCGGTCACGCCGAGCAGTGTCTCAAACTGGTTTCCTTCCTTGAAACCTTTCACGAGGGCTTCGATTGCCTGGGGCTGGTCACCGGTAGGCGCATATTCGGAGTGAAGTTTAAAATGGTCCATGTGGCGCTCCTTCCTTTCAAACACTTAACTCTAACATTCATTCTACCCATCTTTCCACAGTATATCAGAGAACACAAAAAAAGTACAGAACAAAATCGAATGTTTGTTCTGCACCCAAAAACCACAGAACAGATTTCTCTATCCTGTGGCAAACTATATGCTTTTCCTAAGTCGTATAACTGCAAGAGATAACATTAATCCATCTCTTTTACACATTTTCGGATTAACCCTTCCATTTTTTCATAATTGCACATGAATGCAGCCGCACTTGCTTCGAGCATTTCCCTCTCATCTGCCATAGAAAAATCAAGATAAAAGTTTCCTGTATTCTTACACAACTGCTGACAATAAATCCGCTGAGTTCGACCATTACCTTCTCTAAAAGGATGTATTACATTAATTTCTGCTAAATAATATGCTATCTTCTCGCTCACATATTCAATATCCTTTTCACCCTTCAGGAAGTTATCCTGTTTCAATTTCTCATACAACTCTGAAAATTGCACTTCGATAAACTGCACCAAACAGAATATATTTCCTTTTGCAATATCAACAGTGCGTATCTGTCCTGCCCAATCATAAATATCTTCAAAAAGAAACTTATGAATACTTTTCAAATGAGCAAGATCGAAATTGCCTGTAATACTATCTGCTAAAACAGCAGCCTTGACAATCGAGATTTCTCTCTCCACCTTGCTTAGCTGCTGTCCGTTATGGATGTCAAATTTGTTCACTAATACCTGTGTGCCCGGATAACAATATTTTACATCCCCATCATCCTTGTATTCATAATAATATTTATTCATTTTCTATTCTTTCTCTACAATATACTTGTGCTTTATTTCCTTTATGACATCCTCCAGACTACGCTTCCCTGTCAGTACATCCATGATATTCTTTTCATCGTTTTCTGTGGCATACATCCCTTCCATTGCAAATGAAGCCTTTGTCGTATCTAAAACAGCCTTAGCCGGCATCATAATAATCCCTTCTTTCTTCTTGATTTCTTAATTTATATTATAACAGAAACTCCCCCAAAATACACCACCGTTTTTTGCAATGCAGTTATTCGAAATTTTCGAATAACTGACGTTTCCTACGGCTCAATGATTGATATCAATTGCACTTACCGGAGATTCATAATAGCCGGACGTTATCCACCTGCCGTCTATCTTTTTCTTAGCACGCACTACCACTTTTATTAAATTATCTTTCACTAAATCCATTTTTTTCCCATTCGGCCACTTGGTGAATGTATAGCTTGTCTTCTTTGTTGTAGTCAGCTTCTTGAAATGTCTATTACAAAAGATCACACCGTTCCCGCTTTTACATTTTCCGGTACGTTCGCATTTTCTGGCATCAGCCACGGAACACGCATACACTTCATAATAGATATCACTGCCGATAAGACCATTTTTTATAGCTTGCCAACTAAATTTCACCTTATGTCTGGATGGCTTACCGTGATCGACGGCAAAATGAGAAATATGATATTGCGGGTATGATGAGTCTAATGTATAGAGCCATTCTTCAAATTTTTCATCATA
This sequence comes from Lachnospiraceae bacterium, assembly GCA_051879675.1. Taxonomy (GTDB): domain Bacteria; phylum Bacillota; class Clostridia; order Lachnospirales; family Lachnospiraceae; genus W0P33-017. Next base: position 57,588 of record JBJEML010000108.1, read on the forward strand.
AATTCTCCCTTTTAGCAAAGCCCGAAAGAAGATCCTTCGGGCTTTGTTATCTTTGAGGCATTTTTCGTCCTGCTTTTTTCGATAAATTAGGAATGTTTGTGAATTCCGCCATCTACCATGAAGGACTGTCCTGTCAGGTAGCTTCCGTCATCACTTGCAAGGAATACGATCAACGGAGCACAATCTTCTTCGGTAGTTCCAATTCGTTTTAATGAAGTTCTGGACTCAAGAGCTCTCAGAGCCTCCGGCTGTGTCTCACGGAATGTATCTGTCGCAATGATCGGAAGAAATACATTTACTGTGATACCATATCTTCCCCACTCATTGGCAGCTGTACGTGTGATCGCACGGATCGCTTCCTTTGCCATACCATAAGCACCAAAGCCTTCACTTCCGTCATAACCTGCTGCGGATGCGGTATTGATAATACGTCCATGTCCGCTTTCCTTCAGGTACGGGAAGCATTCCTTCATGAAAAGGAAAGATGCCAGCGCGCCGCTCTTGAATGCCAGTAATGCATACTCTTCATCAATCTCCAGCAGCGGGCGGGATAACATGGCACCCTGAGCCAGATTTACAAGAATATCAACTCCGCCATAGTGCGCAACACACTGCTCCACCACGTTGTGGATCTGTGCAGGGTCTGTCACGTCACATACTACCGGAAACATTTCTCCGCCCATTGCTTTAACCTCTGCTGTCAGCTCCTCCAATTTCTCCATTCGACGTGCACAGACACATACTTTAGCACCATTCTCTGCCAGTTTGAGCGCTACGCCACGTCCAACTCCTGAACTGGCACCTGTAACGATGGCAACTCTGTTGTCAAGTTTTCCCATAATACTTTCTCCTTTCTCGTTATGCAAATCATTTTTTCTCAGACTACCGCACTGGTTATCGGTCATTCCCTGCCCTGTGCCTGCGAAATGTTTGCTGTCTTTATTATAACATAAACCCTCGTGAAAAAAACTCCTAAAATAATCAGCGCCGAGCCACTTGGTCAATTAGTGCCAAACCACTTGGGACACTAAAAAAGCCGGAAAACACCGTCCAAAATGACCCATTGGTTACCAGGCGACGTATTTCTTTGCGTGTTCCGTCTTATCCCACGTATGTGTCCACTCCAGTCCTTTCTGGGTGAGGTAAAAATATTTCCGGCTCACCTTCGCCTTTGAGCCGCCATCCGGCAGCGGATCATCCCATGTTACATCAATGTAACGGTAACTTCTGCCGTTTTTTACATAGTTCCATGCATGAGAATCGCCGCCTGCTTCCCCGCAGACTGCAATCGACCGGATGCCCGCCTTTGCTGCCAGCAGATTAAATGCAGCCGCATAACCCTGACAGACTGCTTTCTTTTTGACCAGACAGCCGTATGCCGTAAATGCATCGTCATAGCGTCCTGCCGAAGCATTCTTGTCGTAGGCACAGTTTTTCACCAGATAATCATGGATCGCCTGCAGCTTCTGCTTATTTGTCATGCCTTTTTTGATTATTTTTTTAATGACCGCATTTACTTTTTTGTTGGTCTGCGTCATTTTTGACTTGATCTGGGAAACACTCAGTCCTCCACCCGAGCGAAAGCCAAATGTTCCGTCCGTTTCCCTCCGGAGCTGAGTGTAATAATTGTACTCGGGATGGTGCATCAATGCCAGATTAAAAGTGTCAAAATACATCCCGTCCTCTGCATAAAATACAGTCTCATAATCACGTTTTTTCAGTGCGTTCACCGCATGTGAATACGCTGATCTTTCCGAGGTGAGTACTGTCACTTTTTTCAACTCAGACGGGATATCAAATTTGTAGGTTACGGTCTTGTTGTCCAGAATCTGCCAGATGTAGGATGTTCCGCTCATCAGTTTGCCGTTTTGAAGTGCGGCCTCGCCAAGAAGCATGCCCAACTCATCACCATACTCCTCCGCCTCTTTCTTTGCCTGATACTCATCCACTGAAAATGTCCGTTCAACCGTGATGCTGACCTGCGAGTCACCGTTTGCAATCGCCTGCTCCATGATCCGGCGGATATCCGCATCGTTGCGCGCGGTCTCCGCTTTTACCGGCACAAAAGCCGCCAAAAGCGCACACAAAAAAACCGTCAGAAAGCACGCTGTCTTTTGCATCCATTTTCTGCTCATCAATCTGTCTCCGTTAAGCCTGTCTTCCGCAACACTGCTTGTATTTCTTGCCGCTTCCGCAAGGACAGGGATCATTGGGATATACTTTCTTTGTCTCGCGTTTTTTCGGCGCTGCCGCCAGTGAATCGTCCTTGTTGGTTCCGGTCACCTTTGCCACCTGCTCACGCTCTACCTTCTGTTCTACCTTAACATGGAACAACAGCCGCAGTGTATCCTCCGCGATTGCCGCTGTCATGGCATCAAACATCTCAAATCCGGCGAGTTTGTACTCCACCAGCGGATCACGCTGTGCAAAGGACTGTAATCCGATACCCTGACGCAGCTGGTCCATATCGTCGATATGTGCCATCCACTTGCGGTCGATCGTCTTTAACAGTACCACACGCTCCAGCTCGCGCACTGCTTCGGGCTCGGGGAACTCTGCCTCTTTTGCCTCATACAGCTTGACTGCGCGCTCCTTTAATGCATGCTTTAATTCCTTCGTATTCTTGTAACCCTTTGCCTCATCAGTTGTTACGGGCTCCATCGGGATCACAGGGATCATGATCTGATTCAGCTCATTTACATCCCACTCCTCCTGCGGAAGATCGTCGGAGATGCAGGTATCAACCGCATTTTCCACAAAATCGGTCATCATCTTGTAAATCGCATCGCGCATGCTCTCGCCGTTCAATACGCGGGCACGCTCCTCGTAAATGATCTCTCTCTGATCGTTGTTAACCTGATCGTAATCCAGCAGGTTTTTACGGATACCGAAGTTGTTGCTCTCGATCTTCATCTGAGCTTTTTCAATAGCGTTGGTCAGCATCTTGTGCTGAATCTCCTCGCCCTCGGGAACCCCCAGTGCATTGAACATGCTCATGAGTTTTTCGGAACCGAACAGTCGCATCAGATCGTCTTCCAGTGAAATGTAAAACTTAGACTCACCGGGATCGCCCTGACGTCCGGAACGGCCGCGCAGCTGATTGTCGATACGACGTGACTCGTGGCGCTCCGTACCGATGATCTTCAGTCCGCCGGCTGCGACAGACTCAGGATCCAATTTGATATCCGTACCACGACCTGCCATGTTCGTAGCGATCGTGACGGTGCCGTGCTCTCCGGCGTGAGATACGATCTCTGCCTCCATCTCATGGAATTTCGCATTTAATACCTGATGCTTGATGCCCTCTTTATTTAACATCTTGGAAAGCAGCTCGGAGGTCTCGATCGTGATCGTACCGACGAGCACCGGCTGTCCCTTTGCATGGGAAGCCTTTACATCCTCCACTACTGCGTGGAATTTCTCTTTTTTGGTCTTATATACAGCGTCCTGATGGTCAATTCGGATCACAGGCATGTTCGTAGGCACTTCCACAACATCCATGCCGTAAATATCACGAAACTCCTTCTCCTCCGTGAGCGCTGTACCGGTCATACCGGCTTTCTTGTCAAATTTATTGAAGAAGTTCTGGAAAGTGATCGTGGCCAGTGTGCGGCTCTCACGTTTTACCTTTACGTGCTCCTTCGCTTCGATCGCCTGATGCAGACCGTCTGAATAGCGGCGTCCGGGCATGATACGTCCGGTAAACTCATCGACGATGAGCACCTCGTCGTCTTTTACCACATAGTCCTTGTCGCGGAACATCAGATTGTGGGCGCGCAGCGCCAGAATGATGTTGTGCTGGATCTCCAGATTCTCCGCATCCGCCAGGTTTTCGATCTTGAAGAACTGCTCCACCTTCTCCACGCCCTGTGCCGTCAGATTGATCACTTTATCTTTCTCGTTTACGATAAAGTCTCCGGTCTCCTCGATCTCAACGCCCATGATGGCATCCATCTTGTTAAACTCGCCGCTCGCCTCACCGCGCTGCATCTGTCGCGCCAGAATATCGCACGCCTCGTACAGTCTGGTCGATTTGCCGCTCTGTCCGGAAATGATCAGCGGTGTACGTGCTTCATCAATAAGTACGGAATCGACCTCGTCGATGATGACATAGTGCAGTCCGCGCTGTACGAGCTGCTCTTTATAGATAACCATGTTATCTCTCAGATAGTCAAAGCCCAGCTCATTATTCGTCACATAGGTGATGTCACAGTTATACATTTCACGACGCTCGTCGTTGTCCATGCTGTTCAATACACAGCCGACCTTCAAGCCTAAAAACTCGTGGATCTTTCCCATCTCGTCCGCGTCACGCTTTGCCAGATAGTCGTTGACTGTGACAATGTGGACGCCCTTGCCCTCCAGTGCATTCAGGTATGCGGGCAGTGTCGCCACGAGCGTCTTTCCTTCACCGGTACGCATCTCTGCAATACGTCCCTGGTGAAGCACGATACCTCCGATGAGCTGTACGCGATAGTGCTCCATGCCGAGCACGCGGACAGCTGCCTCACGAACAACCGCATATGCCTCCACCAGAAGATCATCCAGTGTCTCGCCGTTTGCCAGACGCTCCTTAAATTCTTTGGTCTTGTCTGCCAGCTGCTCATCAGACAGTGCCTGCATGGCAGGACGCAGTGCCTCGATCTTATCTACCAGCGGTGTGATTCGCTTGATCTCACGCTCGCTGTGAGTTCCAAACATTTTTTCCATCAGGTTCATACGAAAATACTCCTAACTATGTCCGGTAATATTGATTACCTTTTTTACTTGCACATATGTGCACACGTTCTTGTATCTGTCGGGATTTTTCTCGGATACATTATCATATATTAACACGATTACACGCATTTCACAAGTAGAAGTACTGTAAAGGTTTTGTGAACGTTTTGTGACACTATTGCATATTTTTATCCTGCATGTTAAAATATCGTGAATTGTAAATAAGTGTGAAAAAGGAGGGCAACCATGAGTTACACATATAAGACAAGCGGAACCTGTTCCTCACAGATCGAGCTGGAGCTGGACGGCGACGTAGTACACAACGTAAAATTCACCGGCGGCTGCGACGGCAACCTGAAGGCGATCCCTGCACTGGTAGAGGGTCTGACCGTGGCAGAGGTCGAGCAGAAGATCGGCGGTATCCGCTGCGGTTTCAAGAATACATCCTGCGGCGACCAGCTGGCGAAGGCTTGCCGGGCAGCACTGGATGCGAGCCGGAAATAATAACAAATACTATTAAAAATGCACGCGTAAGGTTACGCGTGCATTTTTTTACTATTTTCCTATTCTTTCTTGCTCGCGCTGTCAGCCGAAGATCCGGCGGCAGCGCCTACAAAAAACAGCCCCCTTACGGGAGCTGCTTCCATGATTATCTTAGTCTGCCTCATATCTTCCGAGGAATTCCTGAAGTCTCGCATTGCCGGCGTCGAATACTTCTTCCGGCGTGCCCTCATGTACGATCACACCATTCTCCATGAAGATAATATGATCTGCCACATTTCTGGCAAAATTCATCTCATGTGTCACGATGACCATCGTCATATGCTCTGCCGCAAGATCCCTGATGACACGCAGAATGTCTCCGGTCAGCTCCGGGTCAAGTGCCGAAGTCGGCTCGTCAAAAAACAGGATCCTCGGATTCATCGCCAGCGCCCGCGCGATGGACACGCGCTGCTGCTGCCCGCCGGAGAGCTGATACGGATAGGCATCGGCCTTGTCCGCAAGTCCCATCTTATCAAGCAACGCCCGGGCCTCTTTTTCCACCTCGGCGCGGTCGCGTTTTTGCACCCGGATCGGTGCATCCATCACATTTTTCAACACAGAATAGTGCGGAAACAGGTGAAAATTCTGAAATACCATGCCATAGTCCCGCCGGATCTCCTTCAGCGAAGCGTTGTCCGCATAGTGCACCGCCCCTGTTTCATCCGTCCATGCGGCTTTACCACCCACATATTCGATCTCTCCGCCATCGATCTTCTCCAGCATTACCGCACAGCGCATGATCGTGGACTTTCCTGATCCGGACGGGCCGATGATCGCCAGCACCTCGCCCTCTTTGACAGACAGGGAGATATCCTTCAGCACCTCCAGACCGTCAAAGCTCTTTTTGATGTGTTCCATTCGCAAAATATCCATCCGTCAGCCGCCCCCTATCTATAATAATTCAGCTTTTCTTCAAGTCTGGTCATTCCGGCAGATACGAGCCAGTTGAAGATGAAGTAGAAGATGGCTGCCACCACAAACGGCACAAAGGTCGTCTCCTTCGCGGCGATCTGCTTTGCGATCGTGAACATCTCCATATAAGCCAGCGAGAAAGCGAGCGAGGTATCCTTGACAAGCGTCACCATCTCATTTGTAACCGCAGGAAGCACGCGCTTGATCACCTGCGGAAGGATGATAAACAAAAATGTCTGTGCCTTTGTATATCCGAGCACCTCCGCCGCCTCGTACTGCCCCTTTGGCATCGACTCGATACCGGAACGGTAGATCTCCGCAAAATACGCCGCATAATTGATCGAAAATGCGATAATGATCGCCGGGTAACGGAAACCACTGATATTTGCGCCAAAAAGGAAGAACGGTCCGTAAAATACGACCATGAGCTGCAGCATGAGCGGTGTTCCTCTCATGATATCAATATACAGTTTTGTGATGCCCCGGACGATCCGAAAACGTCCGAAGATCTTTACCTTCGACATGCGCCCGAAAGCGATCAGAAGTCCAAGCGGCAGAGAGAAAAGTAAAGTCCAGCAGAAGATACTGATGGACTTTAACATTCCTCCCGCCAGCTGTTGAAAAATCATAGCGGTAGACATACGTATTCCTCCCGGGGCTGACGCAGCCCCTTTTTTCTAAATTATTCCCCGATACAGATCAGATCGGCGATATCGTACTTTTCAGCCAGTTCTGCGATCGTGCCGTCCTTGGCAAGCTTGGTCAGGTCAGCGTCCACGATGTCGCAAAGCTCTGTATTGCCCTTCTTGAATCCCACTGCATATTTCTCGGAATTTAATACCTCGGGTAAGATCGTGTAACCCTCACCGCGGGTCTTGATCTGATAATTTGCCACGCCGACATCCATTGCCACCGCGTCTACGGAACCTGCCTGAAGCTCTACAAACGCACTGTTGTAGTCCGCAAACTCCTGCAGATCTCCAAAGGTTCCTGCCAGCTCAGCCTGATCCTCCTGAAGCAACGTCAGCGCCGCACTTGCTGCCTGAACACCGACGGTCTTTCCTGCAAGATCGGCAAGCGTGCTGATTCCTGAAGCCTCTGACACAACGATCACCTGACTGTTGTCCACATAAGGCTGTGACCAGGTATAATCATCCTCTCTGCCATCCACGGTGAATCCGTTCCAGATGCAGTCGATGGCACCGCTCTCCAGCTCCATGTCCTTGGAATTCCAGTCGATCGGCTTCTTTACGAGCTCCCAGCCCTCCATCTCACACACTTTCTCGGCCAGTTCCAGATCAAATCCGGTATACTCGCCGTTGTCATCCATGTATCCGTAAGGCGGATACTCTGCGTCAAAGCCTACGGTAAAGGTCTTGCCGCCTCCCTTTGAACCACATCCGGTCAATACACCTGCTGCCATTACAGTCACTAAAATTGCTGCCAATACTTTCTTCTTTTTCATATGCTTTTCCTCCTGCTACCATTTATTTTGTAACACTTTACCTCGGTGACATGCTACCACAGCCATCTGTCGGTGTCAATGCAAACCATGGATTTTATTTTGTATTCACCCCGGGCGTATCTGCAGATTGATTGCGTTCTTTGATATTCTCCAGCTTGCGCTGAACATATTTTGTCCACGCCTCATCCGGCTGCGGAATATGCGCACCGTATTTAAACAGACCACTGGGCATCTCCATGCCGCGCAGGATATTCACACGCAATACGACGCGCAACTGCTGCAGCCGGTCCTCATAAATGATGGTGACCGATGTCCAGTCGCGCTCAGGGATACTCTTCGCACACACAAAACCGATGCCGTTCTCACTGTAATTGCGCACAACGATCTCCCGTTCCCTGTCATCTGAGAGCGTGCGGAGAGTGGCGTTCATCTCCGTGCGGATACGCGGTTCCCCGCGGCGGTTGACACGCACGCTGTCACGCTTTGTCGTCAAAAGGTGACAAAGCTTTCCCTGATAGGTATCTTTGCGGATACGGCAGGCACTCCACCCGAACGCCTGCCGCTGTGAATTCACATAAAAAACCAGAATCTGTATTTTAGGGCTGGAAAAATCTATGATCTGCCCTTCATGCTTGATCGGAGTCAGATAGAGTCCATCATCCCGGGTTGCAACGACGATCGCCAGACACTCAAACTTCATATCACCCTTCATCACGCGGATCTGTATCGTCGCATTTACGGGCACCTCTCCTATTTTCATTACTAATTATTCCTCCATTCATCATGCGTAAAAACCAGGCAGTCCTTACCATGCTTCTTTCCGTAATACATCCGACTGTCCGCCACCGCGATCAGTCCATCAATCGTCTCATCCTCACCGGCTGCTGCCGCTCCGACCGTCACCGTAAATTGGATCTCGCCGTCCGGCACTGTCACGCGCAGTTCACTGATCTGCTGACGGATGGATTCCATCTGCCGGATCTTCTCCTCACGGCTGAGACTGTTGTCACAGTAAACAACCACGAATTCTTCACCGCCCCAGCGAAGCGGCAGAAATTTCTTGAGCGTAAATCTGTACTCTGTGAGCATCCTGCCGATTGCCTCAAGTACACGGTCTCCATTATCATGCCCATAGGTATCGTTGATGTATTTAAAATTGTCCACATCGAGCATAAACACACAGTAATTGTCTGTTTCCTGCAGTCGCTCGCGATTCTCATACAGCACGCGGCGGTTTGCCAGCCCTGTCAAAGGATCATAGCTGGCATCGTGGATCAGCCCGCGCTCAAAGCCCAGTACCATGTTCGTAAATACGAGGAAATACGCAACCAGCATAAACATCGTCGCACCGCCGTTGATGATACCAAACAACCGTGTGCCTGCTTCTGTTGTGAATGCATACAACGGCGCATGTGTACTCGTCCAGACACTCAGACCCACATAGCACAGTGCCACAGAGACTACCATCACAATTGAGCTGCGACGCAGCCGGTTTGCATCCTCTATATAATCGCCAAACATGATGATCGGCAGGATCCCGAATGCATATTCCTGAAATCCGCAATCCCATCCCATGCAGATGACCGAGATAAGCATATGGAACAGCAGCTCCACATACATCAGCCGGATCACACCGCGCGTATGATGCCGCCGCAGTGCAAACAATGTACGAACATAAATGCAGAGACTAAAGACGTTAAAGCCTGCCAGTACCCACACTTTTTCATACCCGAACACACACATCAGCGTCGCATGCCAGACCAGAAAAATGATATTGACAAGAACTGTCAATTTCAATACATATGGTTTCAGATAATCCTTCATCGGTTCCCCTCCCGAATCTTAATCCGAAGCTGCTCCATGCATTTACATCCCAGTCATTCCTGCAGCAAAAATCTTTTCTATAGTTTTAATTCTATCAGTTCTTCCGTAAAAATATCACCTACATAGAGTTTTCCGCCCTGTATCGTCAGTCCGCACGGCTCTGCAGGCGCACGATAATCATTCATTGAGAACGCGCGGATCAGCGTCGTGACCTTCCCGTTGTACAGCTTTCTGACACAACCGTTTCCGGTATCGGAGATATACATGACATCCTTATACAGGAAAATGTCCTGCGGGTTGGAAAGGCGGGCCTTTAATGCACTCCCGTTTTTGTCCCCCTCGATGCCCTTTGCGCTGCCTGCAACGGTGGTTACCTTGCCATTTTCGATCTTACAGATCCTGTGGTTGCCGGAATCCGCCACATACAATGCACCTTTGTAATAGTACAGTCCGGTCGGTTCCGTAAAGCGCGCTTTTTTCAGTGCGCCGTCCGCGCAGCCCTTTTTACCTCCGGCGTAAGTTGTCACTTTGCCGTTTTTATCAATCATGCGGATCACATTGTTTCCGGTATCTGCAATATACACCTCGCCGTTTTTTCCGGCTGCCATTCCGGTGGGGCGGTTAAACAGAGCATTTTTGCCCGTCGCATTTTTATAGCCTGCTTTTCCCGTACCTGCAAGTGTCGTCACCTTTCCGTTTTTATACAGACGCAGTGCATGGTTTTCGCTGTCTGAGATCAGCCATCCATTCTTGTACGGCACGACATCCCACGGCGCGTTGAACCGCGCTTTTTCCGCACTGCCGTTTTTGTAGCCGCTCTCGCCCTCTTTTCCGGCGAGCACCGTGTATTTCCCGCTCTTTGTGCGTGTGCGCACCACATGATAGGTGCGGTCAGCAAGATACATCCTTCCCTTGCTGTCCTTTGAGATCCCGGACGGAGCGAGCACAAAACGTGTGGACTCCGATGCGGTGTCAGTTGTGTTTGTTCCGTCACTTACGGTAGTCTCCGTCTGCGTTGTGTTATTTGTTGTTTCTGCATGCACCGGGATCACGCTCCCCGCACATGCAAGTGTCAGTGTCAGACATAAGATCAGTCCCCGTTTCTTCATCATTTTTCCTCCTGTGTTCATAGCAAGCATTTATCTTTTTATTTTTCAAGCAGTTCTTCGGCGCGCAGCACCTCGAAGCCCGCCGCTTTCCCCTTTAACGGAACCGTGTCACCCAAAGAGGTGAAGCGCACTCGTCCCTCCAGCGCTTCTGCCACTGCATGGCTGACATAGATGCAACCGCCCGGTGCATTCGCCTCCAGTCTCGCTGCCGTGTTGACCGTGTCGCCGATGGCCGTATAGTCCATTCGGTTCGGCGCTCCGATGTTTCCGACGACCGCAGGGCCATAGTGTACACCGATACCAAAACTAACGGTTCTGCCAAATTTCTCCTGCAGCTCCCGCTGCACATCTGCCGAGCGCTCAATCATGTCGAACGCTGTTTTTACCGCTTTATATATGCTGTCTTCCTGCGGCAGCGGTGCGCCCCAGAACGCCATGGTACAGTCACCGACAAATTTGTCCAATGTTCCGCTGTTGTCAAAAATGCAGGTACTGGTCAGGGTCAGGTAACGGTTCAGGATCTGTACGACTTCTTCCGGCTCCAGCACCTCGGACATCGTCGTAAATCCGCGGATATCCACAAAGAGTACTGCGATGTTGCACAGTTTTCCACCGAGCCCCACCGCGTCTGAGCCTTCTTTTAAGAGTTCCGCCACGATCTCCGGTGCCACATAGCGCTGGAAGGTGGCTGTCACACGGCGTTTTTCCAGTGCGGCCCGCAGATAGCCAAAGGCAATACTTCCGATGAATAGCACGGTCACCGCAAGCGGTATGTAAAGGGGCGACAGCACAAGACCATTTTTATATGCTGCCAGACAGATTCCAAGGTAACCTGCCACCGTGACCGCCCAACCAATGATGATCGTGCGGAGGCTGCGTTTTGAAAATATCACGGCCCACAGCAGGGTGACGATGAATACTGCCAAAATCTGCGGCAAGCGCCCCGCTTCACGTTTTGTCGTTCCGTGAATGAGCGCATCCAACATGTTTGCCTGATATTCAATACCGTACATTTTTCCGGCATGATCGATGGCTGTCGCAAAATCGTCCTGCATACCTGCCGCGTACGGTCCGATCAGTACAATCTTTCCGGCATACGCCGACGGATCGATCTCACCGTTTAACAGATCGATCACACCATAGCCGTCGCTGTACGCGCCCGGTTTTCCCTGATACGGGACGTAATATCGATGATCGCTGTCCGTCACAGGCACGGTGGTTGCCTCCTGTCCGGTCTGCGCACAGTAAAGCTCATAAATCTGTCTGTGAAACGCCGGGATCTCCTCACCGTCCGGCAGATCAATCTGCCAGATTCCATGCCTGAGAACACCGTCGGCATCAAACATAGAGTTGATTTGTCCCTGCCAGGTGGCGTTTTTCAGTTCCTCGTATGGTTCGTCAAAGGCGATCAGCGAATACTCATCCATATAGAAGCTGCCGTCCTCGTTCTCCACCAGCTGCGAACCAAATGTTCCTGCGCACGCTACCACGACCGGGCAGCTGTTTGCGCACGCTTCTGCCAGATAAGAATCGCCTTCCGGATCGTCAGACTCGCCCACATAGAGCACGTCCAGCGCAATGACCGCCGGTGCCTGCTCCGGGTCCTGATTCAGCATATTGATGACATCGCCCATGAGGGCTCTGCCCCAGGACTGAAACGGTCCGAGGGCGTCCAGACTCTTCTGATCCAGATTGATCAGCACGATCTGTCCGTCCTGCGGCGATGGTTGCTGATAGAGCGCATCTGACACGTAGCAATCCTGTGCGTACATGATGTTCGATGCACAGATGCCGGCAAAAAGGGCTGCGGCGAGTAACCCTGCGAGGAGGGTGCGCCAAGAAAACGCATTTTGCCGTGTTGTGGTATCTTTTTTCATATTCATGCGCTCCTTTCAGTTGTAATTAATGGCCGCACGCTAATAATCGATTTGATTTATCACTGGGGTACATATATCTGATACATTTCCAAATTAAACTTCACGCCTGTTTCAACAGCTTTTCCACTCACCCAATCCAGAGACTCTAACTCTACATCTTCTGTGCTACCATCTTTCAACCTAGCACCTTGGATAACATATGTAACACCATATGTAACAGAAGCTCTCGCTATAATGGTCATCGACATATCATTCCATATCAATTCTCCATTGTTTTCACGTGCAATTGCATAACCTGTTTCGCTCGTATTCTCTATCAAATTACGACTTTGACCTGAGTTACCGTTTAATATTACGGTGCCTCCATTCAAATAGATCGTCCGTTCGCCACTTCCTGTAATTCTTGTCGTCTCCGAAAGCGTCAATGCACCCTTCACTTCTAGCGTGTGTGCTCCCATATCTGCACTAAAGTTTGTCAGAGTGATCGCATCTGACACAGTCGCATCCTTTTGGAAAACCCACGTATTTCCAGAAGGCTCGTTCATGTATGATGCCACATTAGAATTTAAAGTTGTAGCATAACAATATGTTTTTCCGTTTCCGGTCGCTGTTGCAAGTAGCGAATCTTGTAAATAGTTCAATTCGCTAGCACTGATTAAGGCTCCATTATTGGTAAGTGTCCCATTATTGATAAGTGTCCCATTATTGATAATTGTTCCATTATTCGTTAATATTACACCTGAACCAATAGAAATCTGAGCGCCTTGCGACACAAACATTTTGTCGCCGGCCTCTAATGTTAAGCTACATGCAATCGTTCCGCCGTTCTGAAATTCTACTTCATCATCATTTCCGCTTTGAAGATAGCTAGCTGCCTCATCATTGAAGACCGAGCCATATACACACACTCCATTGATCATGCACAATGGTTGGAGCTCGTCTAAGCCAGGTAGGATTATATCATTTGTACTGGTTATTACCGTACCTCCTTCTTCTATAGTAATAACAACATCACCAACGGTCTCTACATTGTTATTTACAATCAATGTCTTACCCGAAGAAACCACTACATTGTTTTCTAACTTTACATTTGCACCACTTTCCGAATCGCCCAGTATTACTGTATCATTTTTCTCTAATGCATCATTGATGTTTTCCGCTGACACATCTCCGGTCAAAGTTGTCCTTATAGGTTCCGGCTCACCTGCCACATCATCTCCGGTACTGCCTCCTCCACCAGAGCTTCCACCGTAACTGCCGCCGGATGAAGTCGTTTCTTCCTGTTTCTGCTCCTCTTCTTTTTTCTCTTCGGTTCCCTCCGGATTCTGGCTCTCCTTTAATACTTCTTCGAGTTTTTTGATCTTCAGTTCGGTTGTTTCCTCTATCTTCTGCTGAAGAACAGGGTCGCTTAAGATCTCCGTGATGGCGAAAATGGGCACGCTTGCCTCCGTCAATTTCTCCACATAAACCTTCTGCTCCATGTCTTTTGCCGTGTTACCGTTATCGCCCGAACCGCCGCTTTCGCCGGCTTCGTCCTTCGGGCGGAGTACGACCGTTGCGGTCTGTCCGCCGTAAATGGTCGTTGCATTTTCGCCGTAGCCCAGCGTCACCAGTCCTTCTATCAGGTACAACTTTGATTTGTTGGGATTCACATACTCTACGACGCCACATGTGCCACGGATTCCGGTCACCATGGATGAGGTGCGGATATTCATATTTTCTTTTTCGGTTAGGGGACTGCTCACGTTAAAGTACAGCTTGCCGCTTTTCACGAGCAGTTCCAGATCTTTTCCGCTCTGGCGCACGGTCGTGGAGGTTTTTTGATCCAGCTTGACTGCCTTGGAGCTATCCAGACTGATATGTGCGTAGCTGGATGCGGCGGTATCTATGGTATTTCCGTTCAGCAAACGCATGCCGTTTGTCGGTTTTCTGGAGGATCCGTTCTGGGTTTTGAGCGTCACGGTTCCTTCTGTTTTTTCCAGCTTCATCGTTGTCGCGCGCGCAGTTGCCGCAGGCGCAGGCATGACCGCTGTCACTGTCAGTATACATGCCATTGCGGCTGATGCCAGAATCCGCAACGCCTGTCCGGGTCTGTAAGTGTGCCGTTTTCTCAACATAACTACTCCTTTTCTCTCCCGTTCTCCGGAAGCCATGCTTTACTCTGTTCAAACAAATTTAAAAGATCCACATCGATCTGTCCCTGATCAGCCATCTCATGCAGGATCGCCAATGCGTGTTCCGCAGGCATCGGCCGCTTGTAGGGACGGTCATTCGCCGTCAGCGCCTCAAAAACATCCAGGATCGTCAGCAAGCGCACCTCCGGGCAGACCTCGTCGCCCTTTAACCCCTTCGGATAGCCGGTGCCGTTCAACAGTTCATGATGCTGCGATGCCCATGTCAGCACATCTTTATAATCGTCTCCGAGTGCCATCTGCTCCAGCATCATACGGGTTTTTTCTACATGATCCTGCATGATCGAACGCTCGGTCTGTGTCAGTGTACCCTTTCGGATCAGGAGCTGCTCCCGCTCCGCCTGCGTGATCCATGCGTGTACCGTGCCGTCCGCTTCCTCGTAGGTGCGCTCCGACAGGCGCTCCACCCGGTCTATCTGCTCGTCTGACAGATATCCGGCGCTGTTGACAGTCTTCACCAGCTCGACTGCCTGTCCGATCTCCTGCATCCGCGTATTTTCCTCTTCCGGGCTCATTCTGCCCTCCAGATACTCCACCCGCGCCAGCAGCCGGATCTTTTCCAGCCGTTCCATGATCCGCTCATAATTGCCGGCCAGTCGATCCTGTTTATCCATGATCTCTATCGGCGTGATCAGCTTTCCGATATCGTGCAGCCACACACTCATCAGAAACTCCTGTATCTTTGTCTCGTCAAAGCCCCATATTGCATGATTTTCCTGCAGCCAGTCGATAAAACGCGTCGCGTACATCACCATATTCTTCGTGTGGTTCGCATTGTAGGGTGTTCTGGCATCAATCGCCGTAGACATGACCTTGACATAGGAATCCAGCATCTCACGGATCTGGTGCGCATACTTCATGTTTACCAGACAGATCGCCGCCTGCGAACCCATTGCCCGCAGGATCTGCTCATCCTCCGCCGGAAAGGGTCTGACGTTTCCGTCATCATCCAGTGCATTGATCAACTGTAAGACACCGATCACGTTCTCCTTGTCGTCCTCCATCGGAACGACCATCATGGACTGTGTATGATATCCGGTCATGGCATCATAGCGCTTCGGACCGGAAAAATCATAAAGCGAACTTTCATACACGTCCGGTATGTTGATGAGTCTGCGGTAGATCACGCCGCAGGCACAGACATTTTGTTCTGTCAAGGGCACCGGCGGCAGTGTGATCTCACCGTTTTCTCCGCCCCGGTGGACTCCCTGCGAGCGGGTGATCATGATCCGAAACTCCAGCGCGTCACCATTGTTCATGTACAACGTACCGCCGTCACAGTTGGTGATATCCATGGCGGCTGTCAATATCTGATCCAACAGACGTTCTCTGTTTTTTTCCTTTGAAAAGGCAATACCGATATTCAGTATTTTCTCGAGTGTGTCGTTTTTCATAATGTAATCCTGTCTCCCTCTCTGGCAAATGAGGTGTTCTTTCGAAATTGCTGCAG
The DNA here is from genome assembly GCA_051879675.1 of Lachnospiraceae bacterium. Lineage (GTDB taxonomy): Bacteria > Bacillota > Clostridia > Lachnospirales > Lachnospiraceae > W0P33-017. The sequence continues at coordinate 73,679 of JBJEML010000108.1, forward strand.
CTGCCGTTCGTATGTACCCAGCTGCTCATCTGTATGCGTCGGCGAATGGTGAAAAAGCAGCCCCTGTCCGGCACCGCTGGCCGCGATGATCTGCGCCGAAGTGCGCATGCTCGGATGTCCGAAGCCTCTGCACTGCTCATACTCCTCATCCGTATACTGCGCGTCTAAGATAAACAGATCCGTATCGGCTGCAAAGCGTTCCAGTGAGCGTCCTGTCCCCTCATCCGGGTCACAGTCCGTCGCGTAGACAATGCTGTGATCGCCCCAGTCCGCGCGAAACGCAAGTGCTCCGCCCGGATGCGTGACGGGAACTGCCGTGATCGTCAGGGACTGTTCTGTTCCGCCCGCGGTCTTTTCCGCTCCCAATATCACCGGCTGCGTGTCGATGCTGCAAAAGCCAAGCTTTGCGCGGAACGAATCCGGCCCCACCGGCCAGAGCGGCTCTGCCATCATCTGGCGGATCACCTCCGGGATCTTTTCCCCGTCTTCCGCATAAAAGATCACTTCCGCTGACGGATCATACATCATCGAACTCATGGGAATACCCATCAGATGATCGAGATGAAAATGCGATAAAAAGATATGTATCTTCGCATATTCCTTTCTCACCCGCTGCGGCAGATTCATCAGTCCGCTGCCCGCGTCAAACAGGACTGCCTCACCCGCTGCCTCCAACAGGACGCAGGATGTCGCCCCTCCGTATATGCTGTATCTGCTTCCACTGACCGGTATACTCCCCCGTGCGCCGAGGATTGTCACCTGATTTTTTTCCACTTCCCGCTCCCCCGAATCGTTTTTTGCGTATATATATTTAGAATATCACATATTTTTTCCAATGAAAACAAAATCTTTCCAATAGCTGTTTTTTCCAGCATAATGAACGGTTTCTGTACAAATACTTTCATAAAAAAGGTATTTCGAATAAATAAGGAGAATCCATCATGACACAGGAAATCGTTCACGTGATCGTCTTATCGGCCGTTTCACTGGTTGTTTTATTTTTACTGACAAAACTCATGGGCTACCGCCAGATGTCACAGCTGAGCCTTTTTGACTACATCAATGGCATCACCATCGGTTCGATCGCCGCAGAGCTTGCCACCAACCTGGAGGACTACCACCGCCCGCTCACCGCGATGATCATCTACGGTCTGGCCACTGTTCTGTTATCTCTGTTGACGGAAAAGTCCATCTGCGTGCGTCGTTTTGTAAACGGAAAGCCACTGGTCCTGCTCCATCACGGCACACTCTATGAAGAAAATCTGAAGAAGGCCAAAATTGATCTCAATGAATTTCTGGAACAGTGCCGGGTGAGCGGCTATTTTGATATCTCACAGCTTCAGGCAGTGATTCTGGAGGGCAACGGCAGACTCAGCTTTTTACCGAAAGCAAAGGAGCGCCCCGCCACACCCACTGATCTGAACTTAGAGCCGGAAGACGAAGATCTGACAGCCGCCCTCGTCCTTGACGGTCATATCATGGAGCACAACCTGCATCACTCCGGCAAAGACAAAAAGTGGCTCACAGCACAGCTTAGCGACCTCGGTTTCCCGAACGTAAAAGATGTACTGCTCGCCACTTGCGATCTGAATAATAAACTGACGATATTCGCCAAAAATAAAGGTGAACATTCAGAAGATGTCTTAAATTAATAGGAAAGTACTTCTGCCCCATCCTCAGTGACGAGTACCATGTACTCCCACTGGGCAGAGGGCATACCGTCCTCCGTATATGCAGTCCAGCCATTTGCATCGTCGATGAAGATGTCTACTTTTCCCATGTTGATCATCGGTTCGATCGTAAAGATCATGCCGGGCACCATGAGCATCTCCTCACCGCGTCTGGAATTGTAGCTGACCCACGGATCCTCGTGGAACTCTACGCCGACACCATGTCCGCCGATCTCACGCACAACCGTATAACCGTTTGCATATGCGTGGTCGTGGATCGCCTGACCCATGTCTCCAAGGAAGCCCCACGGCTTTACTTCCTTCAGTCCAATGTCGCAACATTCCTTTGTGACCTCTACCAGCCGCTTTTTCTCCGGACTGACTTCGCCGATACAGAACATGCGCGAGGAATCTGAAAAATATCCGTTCAGGATGGTGGAGCAGTCAACGTTAATGATATCGCCTTCCTTTAACACGACCTTCTCATCAGGGATCCCGTGACACACCTGATCATTAATGGACGTACACACGCTCTTGGGATAGCCCTGATAGTTCAACGGTGCGGGAATACCGCCCATCTTCGTCGTCAGGTCATACACCCACTCATCGATCTGCTGCGTGGTGATGCCCTCTTTGATATGTTCTCCCACATAATCCAGCACCGCGATATTGATCTTTGCACTCTGGCGGATACCCGCGATCTGATCCTGATTTTTGATGATCGTGTGATCCGGTACGATATGCCCTTCATCCTGAATCCTCTGAATCCTCTCATCCATTGCCATATGGCATTGTTTGTATTTCTTTCCACTCTTGCACCAGCACGGATCATTGCGTCCGATTTTGATCTGTTTTCTCATTGGTGCCATGCTGATTCGGTTTCGTTGCATGTTCATTTTTGTCTGTCTCCTCTGTCTTCCGGTTCTATATTTTTGTTTATTGATCCAGCGTCACATGCCCCATGGAAACCCCCTCCCAAAGCCGGTCTCTGATCTTGTATGTATGCTCTCCCAATAACGTCTCATATGCGGCCCCATCCGCGTTATAGTCCTCCTCCGGGACATTCTGCATCGCCGCGTACAACCTCTGATATTTTTGCGCAAGCGCCATCCGGAGCAGATCCTCTGTCAGTTCCTCTCCGGTGACACCGAGCCGCATCTGCCCGACTTCTCCCAGATCCATCCAGAAATCCTCGCTGCGCCCTGTCGCGTAGTCGATCTCATCCTGATCCAGCTCCATGCCAAGCTCCACTGCCATCTCATAAAAAATAAAATCATGAATCGCCTGATTCATTGCCTCGTCCCGCGCCTTCACCCGCATAAAGTGGCCGTTGATATGCGTATTCCAGTAGGCGTTCGGATTGGCAGCATCATAGGCGAGCGCCTGCTCCTGGATCAGCTGTTCCTCATAAGCCACATAAAATGCCAGCTCACGCAGCGGATATTTTTGCCCATCCAGTTCCAGCACAGTCTCGTCCAGATGTTCCCTGAAATCAATCGTTTTCTGACGAACACCACAACCATTCATGCAAAACAATACACATACGAGCAGTGCTGCCGCAAGACAGCACTGCATACCACGCAATACACATGTTCGCTTCATCACACTCACCCCGACGTTTGTTGCGCCGCTATCTTTCCACCTGCTCACCGGTCGTATTACTACAATACGCGCCGCACAGCGAGAATGGTCCGGTATGTGGCATTCTGTGTCGCGATACCGACTGCCGTGCTCTGCGCGCCTACGATCCGTCCGCCGCCGATGTAGATCGCCACATGTCCGCTGTAACAGATCAGATCTCCGGGCTGTGCGTTATTGTAGCTGACGCCTTGTCCACAACTGCGAAGCAGATAAGAGCTGTGCGGAAGGCTGATGCCGAAATGCCCGAAGACACTCATCACGAAACCGGAGCAATCCGCTCCGTTTGTCAGGCTCGTACCACCCCACACATACGGATTTCCCACAAACTGCAAGGCAAAATCAACCACGTCCTGACCACTGATATTTGTCTGATAACCGGGGTTTGCCCCACCTTCCGAGCTGCCGCCGGAGTTGTCTCCGGATTGGCCGCCCTGCTGCTGTTGCTGCTGTTGCTGTAAAGCCTCCTGTCTGCGGCGCTCTTCCTCCTGACGTCTGCGTTCCTCCTCCTGACGTCTGCGCTCCTCTTCCTCTGCGGCTATGCGCGCCTGCTCTGCAACGATGATATTGTTCTGCTCCTGAATCGTTGCTTTATACTGTGTGGCCAGCGCTTCTGCCTGTGCCAGCTTGGTGTCAAAATCATCCATCGTCGCGCGCTTTTTCGTCAGCATTTTCTGTAATTCCGCAGACTGGTGCTCCTGATTTTCCTTCAACGCGACCATATCCTGCTGCTCCTGCTCCAGCGTTTCCTTCAGGGAAGCCACCTGGGTAACTGTTTCCTGATACTCTGTGAGCATCGAACGGTCATAGTCATAGATCTGGTTAAAATACTCCACACGGTTCAGAAAATCCGCCATACTGCCGGCTCCGAGCAATGATTCGATCAGTGCATTGTCGCCCCGCTCATACATAAAACGGATGCGCTTCTTCATGCTCTCATACTGCCTCGCGGCCTTCTCTTCCGCCTCAGCCAGATCCGCTGTCGCCTGATCGATATCCGCCTCCTTCTGGGTGATCTCGTCCTTCAGCACCTCGATGTCCAAAAGCAGTGCAACCAGCTCCGAATCAAGAGAATCGATCTCTTTCTGGAGTGAATTCTGTTTTTTCTCTATATCTGAAATCGTGCTCTTTGTCTGGTCGAGCTGCTCGTTTGCCTCGTCGATCTTATTTTGCGCATCCCTGATCGCGGATGCACCGGTACTCTGCGTCATGCCACCCGCCAGTGCAACGACAAGCGCAGCTGCCAGGATTCGTTTTCCTTTTCTCTCTCGTATCATAAATCCTCCCGAATCATATTCTCACGACCTTCGCAGTAAATGCTTCGGTCTGTTTTCTGTAGCTCCACTGCATGCGGAGATTTGCTCTCCGCATACAGTATCAGTATAACACTCTCGTATTTGAATTTCAACCGATGGTCTTTACGATCATGAGCTTATCCTTCGGGCGAACGGTCTCATCGGTCAGTCCGTTCAGCTCCATCAACTGACGCATTGTAACATGATGCGCCTTGGCGATATCCCACAGTTTTTCGCCATTTTTCACGATATAGCCGATCATTCCCGGCTGCATACGAAGCTGTTTTTCATCCAGTTCAGAGACATCTATTTTTTCCACATTTTTCATAGTCTGGTTCTCAAAAATGATCACGCAGAGTCGGATCTGAGCCTTACACTCTACCTGACTCTGATCGATCAGCGCCGTCGTCAGCTGGTCAATGCCCGCCTCCAGCTCATAGCTGATGTCCGACATGTCAGGACGCAGCCCGGGCACCTCCACCACCTCGGAGAAGGGCAGCGTCTCATCCACTGTCATGAGCGGCATCTCATCGTTTGCGGCGATGTAGAGCAGCTTCATTTTCAATATACCGGACACTTCCAGTCTTCCGTCGGCCGGTTTCACCTCTTCAACCTGCACATTTCCCACACAGGAACAGATCTGCAGCACCTGAGCGGCAGTGTCGAGTGAGACACGCTCATTTAAGCGGAACCGGGAGTCGTTTTTGATGAGCAGGCGCTGAAGGGTCACATCTTCCCTCCTGCAGTTCAGTTCCCGGTCCGTAGCATATGCGTCCTGTAACAATGTCATCGTCTGTTCCTGCCACAACGTATAGTCGACCTCCAATATTGCCGTAAGCTGCAGCATGCGCTCCTCACCGTCAAAATCCTCCGCGGCTTCCAGCTCACCGCCCGCCAGACGCACGCGCACCCATGAAATCATCTGCGGATCGGTCTCCTCGGCATCTACCTGTGTCTGCAGTGGCACTGCCAGTTCCAGACACTGCAGCTGTCCCGTCTCCTCTGCCCCAAGGTAAACCATATGTACAAACAATTCTCCGCTCAGATCGATCTTTCCCTCGCCCAGCCGACTCTCGATCCCGCGCGGCTGCAGGGAATACCAGAGGATTTCCTTGATACCGGGCTTGTTGGAGGGCAGCGACAGCTCCGTGCGAAAACGGCTTGTATCTTTTTTCTGTCCCAAAAGCTCCAATGCCTCGACCTCCTCGCGGCGTACCTGCACACGTTCTCCTGCATCACCGCTCAGATCCGTTGCCAGCGCAAGCACACACGGCTGTTTCAGCTGCAGGTGCAAGGTAATGAGCGAGCGGATCTCCAGCTTACGGGAGTTGATCAGTCCAATGGACAGATCCTCGATCTCCGGGTCCACATAGACGGAGTCATACTCTTCCGCCCCCTCCATCCGCACATTTTCCTGAAAAGGAATCTCTCCCTGCAGGCGGCCGAAATAACCGTCCTCGCCGCTGCTGCGGTAGAGTACATCAAAATGCAATGCGCCTCGCAGACGCACGAGATCCGACTCGATCTTGATCTCATCCATGCGCACCTGACCCTTATCTTCAATGATTTTTAAAATGTCCGGCTTATACTCTGCCAGATTGTAGTCGTCATCCAGTGTGATCTGTGTGATCGCTCTGCCCTTCTCACAGATCACATGGATCTGACGGCGTTCGCACTCCAAATATTCTGCTGCTTCCATACAAAAAGACCTCCATTTTTGACTTACTTAACAATAAGTATTCAAAAATAGAGATCTTTATGCGAATCTTTGTGATTCTTTTTTGCATAAGTGTGCTTTGCCCCTTCCCGGCTTAGCACAATTTCATACGGATATCTCTGGTAATGATATCAGTGTAGGAAAAGGACAGAAGCTGCGGTGGATTGAGTCCATCGGTGCTGTCTACAAGAATGGTAAATACACTGGGATAAGCGTTCTGAATGACACCCTCCTGAATATCGACCTTGTTGCGTCCACGATCCAACTGAATCACAACCTTGTTGCCGCAACGCTGGTGCACGGATGCACGAACCTTGCTGATTTCAGATTGTTTCATCCTTTTTCCTCCCTTATGCTGTTTTGAATTCTTCCATAACTGTTCGGTGCCCTCACAGTTCTGATGCAAAAATTCATTCCAAATTGCTTCGCAATGGAATTTTTGCACACCTGAATCATATTCTCACGCTCTCAGCAGCTAGTGCTTCGAGCTGAAAGGGCATCTGCCAGCCACTGGTATTATACCACAACATCTAGTAGGTTGTCAATCTCAAGAAATCACTCAAACACAACATTTTGTTCATCACACAGTAGCTTCACCACAATATATGGATATGCACTTGTGGTCTCGCTTTCCGCGTTTTTTCCCCCTCCGACGAGCTGTGTATCAAAGACAATACCATCGTTTGTGCAGTATAATTCCAGCACCTGTATACTGCTGCCGCCCGGCTGTGCGCCATAGCCCCTCACAATATAAAAAGTCCCGTCATCTGCATAAGTCAGCTTCATGTCCTCCGCTTTTGCTGACTCGATCTGCGCCATCAGCTCCTGCGGAATATCCTCCTGTGCAACCAGTGTGTAATCCGGCTCGGCAATTTTTTTCGGCTTTCCCTCTTCTACTCCGCAGCCCGCCAACAGACATACGGCAAAGACTACGAACAATGCTGCCGTCATGCTCATTGCCCGCCTTTTACCGTTTTTCCACTTTTCGGTTTGCGTATTTTTTGCCTTCTTTAATTTCAGTATCCGGTTCATAGCATCCTCCCTTTGATTCGCATATTGTCAGAATGGATTCTTTTATGCTATACTTTTTGTATCTATGTATATGAAAGGTCAAACGTTATGATTCGTACATTTTTTGTTCTGTTATTTGTATTACTCTATTTGATCCTGGGTATTCCGGTTTTGGGATTTTTCTGGCTGATCGCTAAAAATGAAAAATGGAAGGCCGGAGCTGCGCTCGCCCAGCTTCGCATGGTGCAGTGGGCGTTCCGCTGTATTTATACGATCTCCGGCGTAAAGCTCACCGTGATCGGCGAGGAGATGGTTCCTACAGACGAGCCGGTCCTCTACATCGGCAATCACCGCAGCTATTTTGACATCGTGATCTCCTACGCGCGCTGTCCGCGTCTGACGGGCTATATCGCCAAGGACAGCATGTTAAAGATTCCCCTGCTGTCCACGTGGATGAAGCGGCTCAACTGCCTGTTTATCAACCGTGAGGACATCAAGGAAAGCTTAAAGACGATCCTTGCAGGTATCGAGAATGTGAAAAACGGGGTTTCGATGTGCATTTACCCGGAAGGGACCCGCGGCAAAGGTGTGGACGAACTGGACATGCTTCCCTTTAAGGAGGGCAGCTTTAAGATCGCCGAAAAGACCGGATGCAAGATCGTTCCGATGGCAATGACCGGATCTGCTGATATTTTCGAGAAGCACATTCCCTATATCCGCAAATCCCGCGTCATTCTGGAGTACGGTGCCCCGATCGATGTCGCCACGCTCTCAAAAGAGGACAAAAAGAAGCTCGGCAGCTACTGCCAGGCTGAGATCACGCGGATGCTGGAGAAACATCAGAGCATGTAAGTGCTGAACGCCAAAAACAGATCATTCATTCTAAAAAGCGAGGTGCGTTAAACGCACCTCGTTTTTGTCATAACCACTTTATTTACGCTTCTCAAAAGCAAATTAGCGGCAAATGGCAGGCGCATACGCATCAAAATATTCCTCTGCCCTTGATTGCTCCAATTGAAACCGTTTCTGCAATTTCACGATGATCCGCTCCTTCGGGACATGTTCTTCCAGATTATCAAGGATAAATACCTCTATGCCACGTTCTATGCCACGTTCTATGCCACGTTCCATTGCTTCTTCTTCCACCAAATCGCTCAAATTACACATTTGATTCAATCTCCTTTCCAACTCCACAGTCATCTGCATCCCATATTTCTCTGCCAGCTTTTTCTTTTTTGTAATGTGATCTTCCTGGCAAAGCAAATCCTCCAGCATCGCAATCAGCTTATTTTTTGACTCCGCTGCATGCTTTCGTCTCCTAAGCTGTATGATGATCCCACACATTTTATCAAAATTCATGTACCCTTGAGGATCACCATATATCGTCTCCGGCACCAGCGACACTTTCCGTACCGACTCTTTGTTTCCATCCATACAGATCCAGATACTGTACACTTTTTTTAAATTATCATAATCACTGTGGAAAAATTCAGTCTCCTTCTGCGATGAGACCAGCCGTGCCATGTAGTATATGATGCGGTTCTCCAGATGATAACCCAGTTTTCCCACATCGGCACTCTTCTGTGCCTCCAAGTTTATGATTATTCTGACTGATTTTTTCCCATATGTCAATGACAAACGGATGTCAAATGTAATATAACTCTCATGCAGCACGGAGTCTTCTGTCTGTACACTCTGTACCCGCATTGCATTGGTAAGCCCCGGAGCGATCGGTATCGTCCCGACCGCTATACTGTCCGTGTCAATACACGATATGATTTCATCTATCTCGAGTTGGCGCACTTCTGCCACCGTATATTTCAAAATTCTTGCCAGTATCTGTGCATCTGCCAGAAGTTCCTTGACATTCTTATCATAAAGTACCTTATTGGAATCTACCGCATCAATTGTATTACCCAGATGTGTCTGTTGTGTCATTAAACCTCCCTTTCTGCAGCAAGTATGCAACTCGAGCAAAATACCTGTCGCTTTTTCGTTTGTCTTTTTTATGTTCAAGGAAGCCGGCTCGTTTCTGTACACACCGTATCATCATTTATAGACATTTTCAATATGACATAATTACGAATTAATTTTTTTATTTTCGTCAAATGTACCAAACGAATATCCTGATTTGCAATAAAATCTCCCGAATACACGAAAAAAAGAGCCCTGAAACGTCTGTTTCAAGAGCTCTTCTCCACGATAAAAAATCACTTTTGTGCAGTTTGCCAAGGGCTGTTATTTGTATGTGAGTGCCTTTACATTCGAGCCACTTATAATTTCTTATTTTTGCTCACATCAAAACTATTTAAATTGTTATTATCACACCACAAATACTCTAATTCCGTAAAATATTCAATACCCTTCAAACTTTCGATATCCATGTAACTAACCCAGATTGATTTCGTTTTTTCACACAATTATTTATTCTGTCAACACCTTCACGATCCTCGGATAGTTCATGCCATGCGATGCTTTGACGAGTATCGTGTCGCCCGGCTGCACAAAACCGCACACCCGTGCGCACAGTGCATCCACATCGGTTCCAAAGTAATCAAACTGCGTGGTGAAATCCGGATATTCTTCCACACCTCGCACCAGTTCCTTGGACAGCTCTCCTGCCGCAAACAGCCAGTCGATCTTCTTTTCTGCCAGATAGGCACCGACCTCATAGTGCAGCTGTTTTTCGTCTGCTCCCAGCTCAAACATATCGCCGAGCACCGCGATCGTGCGCCCTTCGCCCTGTGCCAACACGTCAATCGCCGCCTTCATGGACACCGGATTTGCATTGTAGCAGTCGTCGATGACAAGGTATCCGTTTGCCTCGATCAAATTGGTCCGACCGCCGATGGTACGTGCCGCTTCGATGCCTGCGCAGATCTCCGTCGCGTTCAGTCCAAGTGCCAGCCCGACTGCCGCAGCCGCCATTGCGTTATATACATTGTGCTCGCCGGGGATCGCCACGTGTACACGATGCACACTCTGCGGCAGATGCAGATCAAAATCGATGCCGCGCAGTCCTTTATTTTCCACTGCGTCAGCAAAGATCGTCTTTTTTCCGTAAACAGCGCTCTCAGGCAGATTCTCCTCCAGCCCATAGAATACAGGTGCCTTGCCTTGCACGGCTGCCACCGTACACAGCTTATCATCGTCTCCGTTCAGCACGACTGTCGCGTCATCCCGCAGGTAATCAAACACCTCTGTCTTTGCCTTTAAGATCCCGTCCCGCGTGCCCAGATTCTCCAGATGACAGATACCGATGTTAGTGATCACAGACACTTTCGGACGTGCAACTGCTGCCAGCCGGCTCATTTCCCCGAAGTCCGAGATTCCCATCTCCAGAACCGCCACCTCATGCTCCTCCCGCAGTCCAAATACCGTGAGCGGCAATCCGATCTCGTTATTAAAATTGCCCGCCGTCTTATGTACGCAGTATTTCTGCGCCAGCACGGAGGCGATCATCTCCTTGGTACTCGTCTTCCCGACGCTTCCGGTAATGCCGACGACCGGGATCGCAAGCTCATCCAGATAGAGCGCTGCCAGCTGTTTTAACGCCTCTTTTGAGGACTCCACCACCAGACAGACGCCCTGTGCCTGCTCCGGTTCACGCTCGCACACGACTGCCAGTGCACCCGCCGCAAACACCTGCGGGATAAAATCATGTCCGTCCACGCGCTCTCCGGGCAGTGCCACGAACACAAAACCCTCGTTCACCTGGCGACTGTCGGTCACGATGCCTGCTGCCTCTGTTTCTTTTATCTTTTGATTGACCGGTTTCCCGCACAGACGCGCATGACACGCCTGTGCCATCCGTTCCAATGTCATGCCCTTCATGAACGCCTCTCCATTTTCTGTAAGGATATCTGAATCAGCTGCTCGCACAGCTCATTGTAGCCTACGCCGATCGCAGCCGCCTCCTGCGGGATCAGACTGGTCGGTGTCATGCCGGGCAGCGTATTTGCCTCCAGACAGTACATACGCCCGTCATCGTCCATGAGAAAATCCATACGGGAGTATGTGTCCAGTCCGATGACCTTTGCCGCCAGTTCTGCATAACGCTGCATTTCCTTCGTCTGTATCTCCGGAATCTCGGCCGGGCACGTCTCAACCGTGCTGCCTGCCTGATATTTGTTCTTATAATCATAAAATCCGCTGATCGGAGCGATCTCAATGATCGGCAGCGCCTTGCCGTCGATCACACAGACGGAAAATTCCCTGCCCTGAATATACTGCTCGACAACAACCTCATCCTCCCAGCGGAACGCTTCCTCCAGCGCCTGCTCGTACTCCTTCTGATCATTGACGATGGATACACCGATGCTCGATCCGCCGCAACAGGGCTTTACTACACACGGAAATCCGGGCTGCTTGCCCGTCTCCACACCCTTTTTCACGGAAAATCCGCGCGGAACCGGCACTCCGCCTGCCGCCAGCACCTTTTTTGCCAGCTCCTTATTCATTGCGATCGCACTGGAGAGATAATCGGATCCGGTATATCGAATACCGAACAGATCAAACGTCGCCTGAATCTTGCCGTTTTCTCCATTTTCTCCGTGTAATGCCATAAATACGATATCTGCCATCCGGCACAGTTCGATCACGTTCGGCCCGAAAAAACAGTCACTCTGATCGGCTCTGGATGCCTTGACTGCCGCCAGATCAGGCGCAGTTTCCGCAATACCGGCTACCGCTACACTGACCTCCTCACTCTTTTCAAACCAGTGCGCAACGTCGTCTCCCTCGCGCCCCATAAACACATCCATCAGAATGACAGCATGCCCGTTCTCCCGCAATGCCTCACACACCTTACTTCCCGTAACCAGTGACACGTCACGCTCCGGACTTAATCCACCTGCTAAAACTACGATATTCATCTTTTTTCTCCTAATCTGATTCTTGTTGAGTTTTCTTACAGTATATGCTTTTCCTTTTTTCCTGCCTCTTATCCTACTCCATTTAACCATGAATGACAAGAGTTTACCAGACAAAAGACATGAGATAACTGTTCTTCAACAATTCCAGTTCCGCCGGACCGGCACCTTCTTCCCGTTCGGAGAGTATCCCACGCAGTGCACTCATCCGGGAATACGCCTGCTGCGCATTCGCGGTCTCATGAAGCGCAAAGAGCACGTTGCTGAGATTTCCGTAAAGGCTGGGCAGCGGTATCAAAAGCCCGGCGTTCAGACAGCTGCTGATGCCCGCATCACAGAGCGTGCGTGCAGGATGGATCAGCCCGATGCTCAGCTTGACTGCCGCCAGATTGTTACATACGGCGGGCAGCAGATACCTGCCGAGTTCCCCACCGATATGCCATTTTTTTAAATATTCATAAACGCGCTCCAGAATGCGGTTCGCAGACTCAAAACTCTCCATGTAATAAAACTGAACGGCTATGCTGTTTAAAATATACAGTTCCAGATAGGTATAGGTACGCCGCCCGGCGCTCGCATCATATAATTCCTCCAACGGCATGGACATGACGAGGATCTCCATCAGTTCGAGCAGCAGTACGGCGTGATCACTTCCCTCCTTCATGCGGTCTGCCGCAAGCACATAGGCATAGAACTGATCCTCGAACAGCGATCCTTTTTTCCTGTCGCTCTTCGCACGCGCCAGCATGTGCTCCCAGCTCTTCAGCTCCAGCAGTTCCTCCGCCTGACAAAAGCCGGTAAAAAAGCAGCCCGAATCCTTCAGCCTGCGAAGCAATGCTTCCGCCACATGGCCTGAAGGCATCTGACTGCCTTTTTCGATCTTCGCGATAGAACTGACGGAACAGATGCCTGCTGCCAGCTCCTCCTGTGTCATATGCAACCGATCACGCAATTCCCTGATCACATCGCCTAATCTGTAGTACACCATCCCCATATCCTCCCTGTAGATGCATATCATTCGTCGTTTATCAGTCATGCAGGCATGTTGCCTCACCTGCACTCATTTTTGATGTAAACAGTATACCCACCACATTTCGGGAGAATATTTTCAATTTGTGTAATAATTTTCGCGATTTTTTGGCAAAATCTTCAAAATGAAAACATTTTTTGTTCTCGACTGTTCTCGACAATATTATGTGAACAGCACTCCGCTTTCCCTGATCCCGCCTGTAAACGCCCCCTGACGGAGATCTCCGGATCAAAATTCCGGTTCGATCAGACCGTAGCTCTTGTCCTTGCGCTTGTAAACCACATTGACCTCACCGGTCTCGGCATTGCTGAACACAAAGAAGCTGTGTCCGAGAAGCTCCATCTGTACGCAAGCATCCTCGGGAAACATCGGCTTCATGCCAAACTTCTTTGCGCGGACGATACGGATCTCTTCATCATCCGTCGCCTCCTCCTCCACGAACTCCTTGCGCAGGCTGTCTGTGTTCTGCTGCTTGTTGATCAGTTTTTTTCGATATTTTTTCAACTGTGCCTCAATGACATCAACGACAAGATCGATCGTCACGTACATATCATCACTCTGCTGCTCCGCGCGGATGATATGTCCCTTCATCGGAATCGTAACCTCCATTTTCTGGCGTTCTTTTTCCACGCTGAGCGTCACGTTACAGATCGTCTCGGGCGTAAAATACTTTTCCAGCTTTGCAAGCTTGTCCTCTACTGCGCCGCGCAACCCCTCTGTCACATTGATGTTTTTTCCGCTAATTGTTATCTTCATAAATGATCATCTCCTTTGAGATTTATTGTGTACCATAATTTTAACAAATAATCTCTTTTAAAACCAGACCTTTTGAGATAAAATGTATAAAAAATCTATAAATTTTTGGAGTGGATCATGAAACGAAAAACCATACTGATCACGGGTGCCTCCCACGGCATCGGGAAGGCGATCGCCGCACGCTTTGCCTCAGAGGGCTTCGCACTCGTGCTGAACTGTAAAACCGACATCGGTCTCCTGCAGGACTATGCAGACGAACTGAAACGCACCTACGGCGCAGAGGCGGTTGCCATCCCCGGCGATGTCAGCGACCATGCCAGCGTCTGTCGGTTATTTGCACAGGTAAAGGACTCCTTTGGCGGAGTGGATGTTCTTGTCAACAATGCCGGAATCTCCCATATCGGCCTGCTGACCGATCTGTCGATCGACGACTGGAACCGTGTGATTGCCACCAACCTCACAAGCGTTTTTTCCTGCTGCCATGAGGCAGTGCCCTATATGGTACACCAAAAATCCGGTTGCATCATCAATATCTCCTCCGTCTGGGGGAATACAGGCGCTTCGTGCGAGGTCGCATATTCTGCCTCCAAGGGCGGCGTCAACAGCTTTACAAAGGCGCTGGCAAAGGAGCTTGCACCCAGCAATATCACGGTCAACGCCATCGCCTGCGGCGTCATTGACACGCGCATGAACGGCTGCTTTGACGCAGATGAACGCGCCGCTCTGGAGAGCGAGATTCCGATGGGGCGCTACGGCACACCCGAGGAAGTGGCAGCGCTCGCCTGGCAGCTCGCAACAGGTCCGGCTTATCTGACCGGACAGGTGCTCACGATTGACGGAGGCTGGCAATAACGTGAGTAGTGACATGATCTTTATGCGATATGCTCAATAAAAAAAGAAAGGATGCGGCTGTCCGGTATCGGTCGGCTGCGAAAGGAGCATTTCACATGGAATCAACTGTCAAACGTATCAGGGAACTTATGAAGGAACAACACATTTCGCAAAAGAGACTTGCAGACAATCTGCAAGTCTCTTATTCTTCACTTAACAATTATCTCCACGGCAGGCGGTGGCTGAGTCTGAATCTCATCCGTGAGGTCTGTCGGTGTCTGAACACTTCTTCCGACTACCTGCTCGGTCTGTCCGAGCAGAAGCATCCGTTTCATCTGCCCGACGATGAACTCGCGCTGCTCGAAATCTACCGCACGCTTCCGCCCACCGCCCGGCGCTGTGCCACAAACCAGCTGCAGCAATTGGCGCAGCTGTGCCGGCTGTGGGAGCACGCCAGTAAATAGCAACATTTGTATACGCACGCGCGTCGCATAGCAAGTTACAACTAATGCTAACCAACAGGCAATAGAAAACACTTTTCCACGCATAAGTCGCACAGTACTTCAACAAAAGCGAGGCATAGCCGGACTATTTATGCGTTGGGTTCGCGCGGATAAATCCATCCGCTTTCAGTCACAGGGCAGCAAGGGAAATCTGACCTTGATTTCTCCTTGTGCCGCCCGCGTGATTTACCCAGTTAGCATAATAGTCCGGCAATGCCTCGCTTCGTTGAAGTACGTCCGATGAACCACTGACGTAGTGGTTTATTTTACCATATTGCCGGCTTAGTCGTTGCCGAGTGACTGCGACTTGCGCACCTGCGTGGTCTTCTCGTAGCAAGAGAAGATCTCGTCGACTGCCTTTTCGTCCTGCTTCGGTGAGATCAGGCTGACAACCGGCACGATCACAAGTCCTGCGAGCATTGCAAAGGCTCCACAGTTGATCGGCGACTGCAGCAGTGTCGGAAAGGAGCTGCGAGCAAGCATGTTAAGAACCATGATGCCTGCGCCGAAAATGAAGCTGACCCAGACAGACAGCTTAGTCGTCTTTTTCCAGTACAGACCATAGAGGAACGGTGCCAGAAATGCGCCTGCAAGTGCTCCCCAGGAAACACCCATCAGCTGAGCAATGAATGTCACGTTGTTTGTGTACTGTACGATCGCGATCACAACTGAAATTGCGATAAATACAACAATGAGCGCACGAATACAGATCAGCTGTTTTTTCTCATCCATTTTTTTGATCACATGGTTTTTCAGCACATCAATGGTGAGTGTCGAGCTGGATGCGATAACCAGAGAAGATAACGTTGACATAGACGCTGAAAGTACCAGGATCACAACCAGTCCGATCAAAAGATCCGGCAGACCGGAAAGCATAGTCGGAATAATGGAGTCATAGCCGTTTGCCGCGATATCGATCTTGTCTGAGAATAAACGTCCGAAACCACCGAGGAAATAACATCCACCGGCTACAACCAGTGCGAAAAAGGTAGAGATCACCGCACCCTTGCGGATCTGATTTTCGTTTTTAATTGCATAGAACTTCTGAACCATCTGAGGAAGTCCCCAGGTTCCGAGGGATGTCAGGATGACAACGCCAAGCAGATTGATCGGATCAGGTCCCAGGAAGGAATTGAACACACCGGGGGTTGTTGCCACGGCAGGATCCTCAATGCGTGCCAGGCCATCCAGCGCACCCATTAATCCACCGTTCATGTTGAGTACTGCGCCAATGACAGCCACAATACCGATCAGCATGACACAGCCCTGAATAAAATCGTTGATCGCCGTTGCCATATAGCCGCCTGCGATGACATAAATTCCGGTGAGCACTGCCATGATAATGATACATACCTTGAAATCAATATTAAATGCCATTCCAAACAGACGGGAAAGTCCATTGTAGAGCGACGCGGTATACGGGATAAGGAAAATAAATACAATGACAGATGCGCAGATCTTTAACGCTGTGCTGTCAAAACGTTTTCCAAAGAATTCCGGCATTGTTGCAGAATCCAGATGCTGGGTCATGACGCGTGTACGGCGTCCCAAAATGACCCATGCCAGCAGTGAACCGATGACTGCGTTTCCGAGTCCGATCCAGGTAGCTGCGATTCCGTATTTCCATCCGAACTGTCCGGCATAGCCGATAAATACGACTGCCGAGAAATACGATGTTCCGTAAGCGAATGCAGTCAGCCACGGACCGACACTTCTGCCGCCGAGGACGAATCCGTTGACATCTGTTGCATGCTTGCGACAATACAAGCCGATTGCGATCATCACTCCGAAGAAGATGATCAGCATCAAAATTTTTGCGATCATAACAAATCCTCTTTTCTTTTGCTTATTTCACCGCGTTAAAGCGTTGCGGTTTAACGCTTTTAACGACTAAAGTATTGTATCACAGAAAAAGGCGTCTGTCAATGCAGCCGCCTGATTTACTGTCCGATCCCTTACGCCTGTGCGAGAAGGACATCCCACACCTGTTCCGGGGTGTCATACAATGCTTCCGCTCCATGAGCCGTCAGCCAGTCACGGTCGCGAAATCCCCACGTCACGCTGATGCACGGGATACCGGCATTTTTTGCGGTGGCGATATCCACCTCGGAATCGCCTACATAGACCGCGTCCTCCGCTGAAACGCCAAGCTCGCGCAGTGCCGCGTATACCGTATCCGGTGCCGGTTTTTTCTTCACTCCGGCAGCCTCGTTCTCGCCGATTGCAACAGAAATATAGTCTTTAAAATAAATATCGTTTAATTGTTTTACAGCCGCGTCCAGCTTGTTGGATACGATCGCCATGGGCGCGCCTGCCTCCTTCAGCTTTGCAAGAAGCTCCGGTATGCCCGGATACGCGCAGGTACAGTCATTGCTGTGAACCGCATAATGCGCACGAAACGCGGCAAACACATCATCAAAATCCGGACAATCCTCCGGTTTTTCTATTCCTAACGCACGCAGGATCAGTAATTTTACGCCGTTGCCGACGAAGCTTCGCACCTCGTCCAACGAGCGTGCCGGATAACCATACTGCGCCAGCGCTGCATTTGTGCTGTTACACAGATCCTGCAGCGTATCTAAGAGGGTTCCATCCAAATCAAATATCACTGCCTTCATTGGTGAATTCATCTCCTTTTACTCATATCTCACACATAGCCAATTGCGAAACAATCTATGTTACGTTTTTAGGTCATGTGAGCACATGTATAAATTGCCTAATGCCTGCACTTTAATAGTTCCAACACAAACTCGTACACGCGTTTAGTGGATGAGATTGATAGTTTTTCTTCAAAGGTATGAATACCGATCATATCCGGACCAATAGAAATACCATCCAGATCTTTGATCTTTCCTGCTAAGATACCACATTCGAGACCGGCATGAATCGCCTCAATCTTGGGCGTTTTTCCATACATCTGCTCGAAGATACGCGCCGCATCCTCGCGCATGACGGAGTCTTTTTTGTACTCCCATGCCGGATAAACACCGCTTACCTCCAGACTTCCGCCAACATACTCCACCAGATTGCGGATACGCGCCGTCAGTGCGTCGCGCGCGCTGATCACAGAGCTTCGCACCGCAAACTCAATACGCAGTTCCTTTCCGTCCAGTGCCAGAATACCCATATTCAGCGAAGTCTCTACCAGTCCCGGAATATCCGCGCTCATGGACTGGATGCCACCGGGCAGATTGTTGATGAGCACCAGCGCAGTCTTCGTGCAATCTGCGGTCAACGCCTGCGTCGCCCCGCTGCCCTGCTCTGTTATATCAAGTGTGATGTCCGGATCTGTTGTCGCATACTCGTTTTTGATCTGTGCGATCGTCTCCTGCAGGCATGTGATGACCGCATCTTTTTTCTCCGGTGCCGTCACGATCACCGTGCTTGCCTCACGCGGGATCGCGTTCTGTTTTGCGCCACCGGAAAGCTTCGCGATCGTACAGCCTAAAGTTGCCTGATCCAACGCCAACAGCAAACGCCCCATAACCAGATTGGCATTCGCTCTTCCCTTATCAATCTCCACACCGGAATGACCGCCCTTTAATCCTTTGACTGATACTGACAGCTGTATTCCCTCTGCCGTCTCATACGCCATCGGAATGTGACAGATCGTGCTGTTGCCTCCGGCACAACTGACCGTCATGACGCCTTCTGCCTCGGAGTCCAGATTGAGCAGCTTATGACCTTTGAGCATAGACAGATCAATGCCTGTCGCACCCTCCATGCCGACCTCCTCAGACACGGTGATGATGACCTCCAGTCTGGGACGTGCAATCTCCGGCGAATCCAGGATCGCCAGCGCATAGGCGATCGCAATGCCGTCATCGCCGCCCAGCGTCGTGCCCTTCGCGGTCACATAATCACCGTCCACCATCAGTGTCAGCCCATCTTTCTCAAAGTCGATCTCCACGCCCGGCTCTTTCTCGCAGACCATATCCATATGTCCCTGTAAAATGACCGGCTCCTCTTCTTCATAACCCGGGCTCGCGGGCGCGATCATAACAACATTGTACAGATCGTCCTGATAGTATTCCAGACCGTGCTCCTTTGCAAAACTTACCAGATAATCACTGATCTTTTTCTCTTTATAGGAGGGATGCGGAATATTACAGATCTCCTCAAAATAGTGAAATACCTTTTTTGGTTCTAAGTGCTCTAATACTGCCATGATATTCCTTCTTTCTACTTTAAATTTTCGTAAACAATAAAGCAGCTGTTGTGCAGCGATTTGATATACGTGCACAGGCGCTCGTAAAGCGGTTCTGCCTCTTGTCCATATTCATTTTTTAGCAGCTGACCGATCTCGTAGACATTTCGTTTTCCGTCGATCTGGTTCCAGATATAAGTTCCCATACCCGGCAGCTCGATCCAGCTGACCTTCGGACGTTTAAAAAAGATCTGGGCAATGCGGTTAAACAGTCCTTTATTGACCATCTTTATCTCAATGTTCCCTTTTTCATTGGTGTGATATTCATAAAGTGAATTGTGTTTGGGGATATAATCTAAGAAATTGTCTTTATTTTTCTTCGCCATACATACTCCTTTGATACAAGAACTGCACTACCCAGACACTTCCGAGTAGTGCAGCTTGAAACTTACCGGTTCTAATGCAAATTGCATTCGATTTATTTGCTCTTTTTCTTTCCAACAATAACGTAAACAAGTGTTGCTGAAAGCAGTGCAAACACGATCAGTCCGCCCCAGTTGCCCAGGTTGAACGG
>JBJEML010000109.1:0-6025 GCA_051879675.1 Lachnospiraceae bacterium
ACGAACTTCTGCCACCATGCCTTCTTGACATTGTTCTTCAGCTCGACACCAAGATTTCCGTAATCCCATGTATTTGCGAGACCGCCGTAGATCTCAGATCCGGGATACACAAATCCTCTTGCTTTTGCCAGGGCAACAATCTTGTCCATTGTCTTTTCCATATCTGTTATCCTCTCTCATTTTATGATATATTTTAATTCTATTTATATACAATATAAGCCGGCTGCGCTTCCTCGTCCAGAATATCATATGTCACGTCTGCCGTGTTCTTTCCTGTCACGGAAGCGTTCTCTGAAACGAACAGAATCGTTCCGTCCACCTGCACCTGTGTCTGCTGACCGACGATCACGATCTTGTTTCCTTCCGCATCCCAGGTAGTATCCTTATCCGTCACAGCGGTAAATGCATTCGGGATGTCATAGCCATCAGCCTTTGCATCAAGAATGGTTCCCGCAAAAAACTCAACACCGTTAAATTGTGCATAGTCCTCCGCACCGGCATAATCCAGATATACATGAGCCACGCCGTTCTCTACGCCAAACTCCTGGATCACAACAGTTCCGTCCCCTGCTTTTGCCACATATGTATCCACGGTATCCGTGATGAAATCCGACAACTCTGTCTCATCGTAATAATCCTTGTCAAAGTCTGCAACGTTTGCACCCTTGACGGTTCCCTTCTTTTGTACATAGACGGTATCCTTGTCTGCGGAAAACTCTGTACCGCATCCGGTCAGCAACGTAACCGCCAAAGCACTGAGCAGTCCGATCTGTACTGTTTTTCTCATACGTTCTCCTCCATCAGGTCTCAAAGTCCGTTTTATTATACTATTTCCTGTCACTTATTTCAACGGGATTTTTATCATAATAGCAAATTCAGCAACTCCAGTGAATGAAAGTCCCGGTCTATGTAACGATCCATGTACTCATTCATGATCCGTTCCAGACATGTGAGTACTTCCTCCGTCACCTGAAAGCTATATAGCCGCTCCGGCGGCGAGGAAACAATATACTGCATCGTATAGAGCGTGGATGCATCCACCGGTATGCCGCCGTGAAGTGCACCGCAGGCACTGCAAAGCACCCCACCTCGCTTCACGTGAAAGGTGTTTAATCCTTCCTTTGCACCGCAAGAGACACAGCTGAACAGATGCGGGTATTCGCCGGCAAGCACCAGCATCCGAAGCTCATAAATACGACGGATAAGCCGGTTTGGAAACACCGGCTTTGTGAGTGCCCGCAGGGAGACATACAAAAGATTGCACATATCCTTGGCTTCTACATTTTCCACTGCGTAGTAATCTGCCAGTTCCAGAAAGTAGAAGCCATAATATGCCATCTCGATGTCCTCCGTCAGCTCGCGAAAATAATTTTTCACGCTGATCTTACAGGCATTATATGCAGTTTTTCCTTCGAACAGTTCAAATTCTCCAAATGCAAACGGGTTCGTTGATGCCAGCAGCGAGCTGTTTGGCCGCCTTGCACCTCTGGCAAACACCGTTATCTTCCCGCGCTCTTTTGTGAGCACTACCAGCCGTTTGTCATAATCCCCGATGGGCATTGCGGAGAGTACCATTCCATTCAACAGGATGGTCTGTCCCATGTTCTCTTTCCTCTCTCACCGCGTACCCGCCCGACGCGTTCGTCTCGCGTGTGCAGGCACGATACTCCAGATAATCCCGTACACTTCCGGTTGCCGTAAACCGGTTCCATTTTTCATCTGACAATGTACCTTCCCCCTGTTTTTAGTATCGTAGAAAATCACTTTTCCGGTACTAGAATATGCGCTTGTCAGAGGAAGCATACGAGATAAAAAGTGGAAAATCCGGAACAGTCTGCTGGCTGTGCAGATGCTATGGCTTAATTTTCCTCTTTATAACCGAAATTTTTCAGCAGAATATCGCTGTCGCGCCAGTCCTTTTTTACCTTGACCCAAAGCTTTAAATTCACTTTACAGTCTAAGAGCCGTTCGATCTCGTATCGGGCATTCGTGCCGATCTTTTTGAGCATGCTGCCGCCTTTTCCGATGATGATGCCCTTGTGGGAATCGCGCTCGCAGATGATCGTGGCATCAATGTCCACAAGGTTCTGTCCCCGGCGATCCTTCATACGCTCGATCGTCACGGCGATACCGTGCGGAATTTCATCACTCAGCGCGTGCAGCGCCTTCTCACGGATCAGCTCCGCGACGATCTGGCGTTCGGGCTGGTCTGTGATCGTGTCCTCATCATAAAACATCGGCCCATATGGCAGATACTTAAAGATCGTATCACGCACGTCATCCATGCCCTGTCCGCGCAGTGCACAAGCCGGAATGATCTCCGCGAAATCATAGATTTTCCGATAGGTATCTATGTATTCCAAGAGCTGCTCCTTTTTTTCCACCATGTCGATCTTGTTAATGATCAGAATGACGGGCGTGTTTACCTTTTTCAGAACCTCTGCAATATGCTGCTCACCAGCCCCGACAAAATTTGTCGGTTCAACCAGCCACAGGATTAGGTCCACCTCGCTGAGCGTATGCTCTGCAACGTTCACCATATACTCACCAAGCTTATTTTTTGCCTTGTGAATACCGGGTGTGTCGAGAAAGACCACCTGGCCCCGCTCCGGATCCGTGTAGACGGTCTGGATCCGGTTGCGGGTCGTCTGGGGTTTGTTGGATGTGATCGCGATCTTCTGTCCGATCAGATAGTTCATCATCGTCGACTTTCCGACGTTTGGTCTTCCGATGATCGTCACAAAGCCGGATTTTAATTGTTTCTTTTCATGATTCATTAAAACAGATCCTCCAAATGTAAAAACATGTCTTCATCCTTTGTCAGCGTGTCCTCATTGCCGATGACGCACAGACAGTCGTCTTTCAGAACGCTTGCCACCAGCGGCTCCAGCGCACGTATATCTGCCGGAGTTGCCTTCAGTACCTCATCTCTTTCCCGCTGCGTATCCGCATCCGTCACGCCTGACAGATAGGCACTCATGGAGCGGATGCCCTTTGCCGCAGGCGTCAACGGCGCATCAAGTGCACTGACCGTACCGATAATAAACTTTGTCATATCCCGTTCATCCACATCAAAATCGTGCAGATACGCCGGGATTCCTTCAAAAATCTCATTTGTCTTTCGCAGATTCGGATCGCGGTAGGAGGAAAGGTAGGAATCCCCGTTTCGCGAAAATCCGCTCATGCAGCCGTATGCTCCGCCCTGCACGCGGATGTTCAGCCACAGATAGTCATAGTTCATGATCGTCTTCAGAATCCGAAGTGCCCCCGTATACGCAAATCCGGCCTTCTTGAAATTTCCGCTTCGGGATACGTACTGGATCTGTGCCGCATCCTTGAAGCCCTCATTTTTCTTCTCACAGTGTATCACCAGTGCAACTTCCTGTGCTGCCTTTTCGGGAAGTACTGCCTTTAACTTCTCCAGCTCAGGCGCAAGCGCATCCCGTCCGGTTGCTTCTACGGTTTCACTCACGATCAGATGCTCCGTCACAAACACTCTTTGGATCAGCCCTGCGAGCTTTTCTCGAAGCTCACCCACGCGCTCCTTAAAGTTACATTCCAGATCTGAGATCAAACGGTACAGTTCCACACCTCCGATTGCGTCATTAAAATAGCACGCCGGTGAAAAATAGGACATCGCACGCATTGCCGAAACCGCATGGCCGGCAGTCGTCATGCTCATCTCCAGTCTGGATTTCACCTGTGCCAGGATCTCATACATTCTCTTTTCATCAGACAGGTCGGTACTGCTCAGTATCTCTCTGACCAGCTCCATCGCCTTGGGAAGCTGCGGCGCGAGCACCTTGATACACACCTCATAACGCGCATCCAGCTTGTCTTCGTCCTTTGCGTCCACAAATGCATTCAGAGAAGATGAGATACCGCCGGTGTAGAGATTGATCTCGTTGGCGAGCTCACGATAGCCGTAATTTGCCGTGTCCATATAACCCAGCACTGCCTTCAGAACGCCCAGATACGGCAATTCCTCGGCTGACAAATGATTCAGATCAAATAAAAGGTCTACATAATAAATACCGTTTGTCGCAATATCATGATGCACGACCGGCAGTCCCGCCATCATACATGCCTCATTGTAAAAATGAGCTGCCTCCTTTTTCATGTCTTCGCGGGTCAGAAGCGGGATTTTCTCCAGATCTTCCTTTGGTGAAGGCTCTGCCTGATATTCCTTCAGCTGCTCCGTACTCTCCACAAGTGCCCGGAGTTCCTCGTCGCTCAGTGTCGCCTTATAATCTGCGAGTTTCTTTTCCAACGCTTTATCATTTTTCGCCGTCAGTCCTTTTTTCGGACTGATCATCACAATCGATGCATGCGGATTGTCAAGCAGCCACTTTTTCACCAGTTCCTCGAAATATCCGGTTTCGCTCTCTGCCTGCTCACGCAGGAACGCAAACGTCTCTCCTGCCTCAAGATGCATAAAGGGCTCATTCTCATCGTAAAGCCAGCTGTCCATACACTGCAGACCGTAAATCAGCCCCTTCGGATAGGAACCGAAATCCGCTTCGCGGTATTTAAACTCTGCACTGTTAATGCCTGCCAAAAGTGCTTTTTTACTGATTCCGCCTTCGACCAGCTTTTGCAGTGTCTCATGAATCACCTCCACGAACCGCTCCTTATCCGCTGTATTGGCATTTTTCGCCACAACAGAAAAGATCGGCTGATAGGTGGAATTATCATAGGAGCTCATGATATCCTTTCCGATACCCGCATCCAGCAGAGCCTGCTTCAACGGTGCACCCGGTGCACCCAGCAGTGCGTAGTCCAGCACATCGAAGGCAAGATAGTACTCCTTGTTCAAAACCGTATCCACAACCATGTTATACGCCAGATATGCATTGTCCTCCAACGGTTCGCTGCTGGCGATCGGATAATCCTTTTTGATCTCTATCGGCGCAGCGAAGGGCTGTTGCCTCTGAATTCCAGAGTCGATTGGCTGGTTCTCATACTGTGACAGATAATGCTCATCGATCCACGCGAGCTTCTCTACCATATCCATATTTCCATACAGGTAGATATAAGAGTTGCTCGGATGATAATAGCGTCTGTGGAAATCCAGATACTGTTCATAAGTCAGCTCAGGGATCACATCGGGATCACCACCGGACTCGTTTGCGTAAGTCGTGTCAGGGAACAGCGAATTTAAGATCACGCGGTCGAGTACTCCCTCCGGAGAAGAAAACGCACCTTTCATCTCATTGTACACGACACCATTTAAGGTAA
This sequence comes from Lachnospiraceae bacterium, assembly GCA_051879675.1. Taxonomy (GTDB): domain Bacteria; phylum Bacillota; class Clostridia; order Lachnospirales; family Lachnospiraceae; genus W0P33-017. Next base: position 5,239 of record JBJEML010000109.1, read on the forward strand.
TGGGCGCATCCACATCCTCCAGCTCATAATGCCAGCCTTCCTGTAAAAAGATTTCCTTGTATTTGTAGATATTCGGATGAAATACCGCATCCAGATACACATGCATCAGGTTCTGAAAATCCTTGTCGTTGCAGCTTGCCACGGGATATACGGTCTTGTCCGGATAGGTCATCGCATTTAAAAACGTGTTCAGCGATCCCTTTGCCAGCTCCACGAAGGGATCTTTTACGGGGAATTCGTCCGAACCGCACAGTACCGTGTGCTCAATGATATGCGGTACTCCCGTCGAATCATCTACCGGAGTACGAAAAGCAATATAAAACACTTTATTCTCATCATCATTTTCGATCAGTGCCACCTTTGCACCGCTCTTTTTATGGCGAAGAAGCGTCCCTTTTGAGCCGAGATCTACCAGCTGTTCTTCACGGATCACTTCATACGCGTTCAATTCTGATAATTGTCTGCTGTTCAATCCTATGTCCTCCAAATCCTTTTTTACCATTATTTCCAATAATTATAATAGTATAACACTTTTCGGTCATGAAAAAAAGCAAAAAAACAGTCATCCCATATCGGAATGACTGTTTTTCATCTGCAAAACAAAATATTGTGGCAATTAGATTCTGGTAACGTTTGCTGCCTGAGGTCCTTTTTCTCCCTCTACAACTTCGAACTCAACCTTCTCGCCATCCTTCAATTCCTTGAAGCCGTCCATATTCAGTGCTGAAAAATGAACAAATACTTCGTTGCCGGCTTCATCAGAAATAAATCCGTAGCCTTTTTTTGC
>JBJEML010000110.1:0-5917 GCA_051879675.1 Lachnospiraceae bacterium
TGGAAGCTCGTCGGGCTCATAACCCGAAGGTCATAGGTTCAAATCCTATCCCCGCAACTCAATGCCCAGTTAGCTCAGTTGGTAGAGCAAAGGACTGAAAATCCTTGTGTCTTTGGTTCGATTCCGAAACTGGGCATTTTTATGTAAAAACAGCACAAATGTGCTGTTTTTTGCTATAGCGATACAATCATTTGCATATCTCCGATTATTCATATATAATATAGATAACTTTTGAAAAAGCCTTGAAAAGGGAGGTACTTATGACTGAATTTATTATGCAATACGGACCGGCAGCCATGTGGATGGCGCTGGTGATCATTTTTTTAGTTGTGGAACTTATCACGGTCGGACTGACGACCATCTGGCTGGCGGGAGGTGCGCTGGTTGCATTTATTTTAGCGGCAGTCGGTGCAGATTTGTGGATACAGCTTGTTGGGTTTTTTGTTGTGTCCTTTGTGTTGATCTTCTTTACGCGTCCATATGCCGTAAAGTATTTCAATCCGCGCAGAACACGCACAAACAGTGAAGAGCTGATCGGGGAAGTAGTGAAAGTGATCGGACGTATCGATAATCGTGCGGCGGAGGGAAAAGCACTTGTAAAAGGATTGGAATGGAGTGCACGTGCGGTTTCGGATGATATGATCATTGAGAAGGACACTTTGGTAAAGGTCATTCGGATCGAGGGTGTGAAGCTGATCGTTGAACCTGTGGAAGAAGTAGCGGTTCAGGAACCTTAATCGTAAAAGAATATGAGAGAAATTTATTTGATCCGGCACGGAAAAACAGCAGGTAATATGGAAAAACGCTATGTCGGCAGCACGGATGAACCGTTGTGCGAGGCAGGTGTTTGCGAGATCAACGAGCGCAGAAATATGCTTCTGCGCTCATTTTTTCCGGAAAATGAAAGAGGTGGGATGTCGCAAATCAAGGCGGCGTATGCAGGTGACAGGCTGCCGGAAACGGTATATGTCAGTCCGATGTTGCGTTGCAGGCAGACTGCTGAGTTATTGTTTCCGAGTGCAAAACAGGAAGTAATTCCGGATTTTCGAGAGATGTATTTTGGACAGTTTGAGTATAGAAATTATGAGGAACTGGCGGGAGATGAGCGCTATCAGGCATATATCGACAGTGGCGGAAGACTGGATTTTCCGGATGCGGAGCCGCAGTCGCAGTTTCGACAGCGTGTGCGAAAAGCCTTTGTACAATGTCTGGAAAAAAAGGGGGTTCCTATGGCAGATCTTGCATCAGACAAGACACCAGAGCCGCTGGTATTCGTTGTACACGGCGGTACGATCATGGCGATTCTGGAGGCATATGCCAGACCGCATCGGGATTATTTCGATTGGCAGATTGGCGCCGGGTACGGTTATCGCTGCGTGCTCAGGTGTGAGGGGGATGATTTTTATCTGGATCAGGCGACAGAGATATAGCGTGCTATTGGGACGGATAGAAGCATTCCATGATGCGATCGTGGTATAGGCGCACATGCAAGGTGCTTTATCCGTCAAAGATAGACAAAATACGTCATTTGTATAGTTGGATTGTACAACGATTATTCTTTGAATATTTCATAAAAGTGCATCGTTTTGTATACTTTATCATGATAAGAGTTTTTTTAACAAAATTGCTGACTGTTTAGAACAGACCGAAGCAGCTACTGTGAAGGCAATGAACAGTTACGAAAGTTGGAGGATCATGATGGGTAATTTTACACAATCTGTAGAGCGCAAGGCGTTTAGCGTAGCGATCGATGGCACACTAAAACATATCAACAAGGATCGGGAGAAAGGTCTCTTACAGATTCTGGATCTGACGCAGAAGTTTATGGGTGACAATTTCAGCCAGGCTGCGTATGAGGGAACGAAAAAGCTTATTACAGATCCGGATAGCAAGTGGATGCATTATGTAAACCGTCTGCTGGATGAGACTGATCCCCATGTTGCAAAGATGACGGCGTTAAATCTTGGATATCAGGCCGCATTTCAGGGGACAAAGACCATTCGCCGGATGCGAGAGGAACACAAATGCAATATCCCCTGGCTGATCCTGATGGATCCGACCAGTGCATGCAATCTGCACTGCACCGGCTGCTGGGCAGCGGAATACGGCAATAAACTAAATCTGACCTTCGAGGAAATGGACCGTATCGTTACGGAAGGAAAAGAGCTGGGCATCTTTTTTTACATGATGACCGGTGGCGAACCGCTGGTGCGGAAGGCTGATGTCATCAGACTGTGTGAAAAGCATAATGAATGTGCATTCCATTGCTATACAAACGGAACACTGGTTGATCAGAAGCTCTGTGATGACATGAAGCGGGTCGGCAATCTGTCTCTGTCCATCAGTCTGGAGGGATTTGAGGATACCAACGATTTTCGGCGCGGTGATGGCGTGTACAAAAAGGTCATTGACGCGATGGATCTGTTACATAAAAACGGGCTGATCTTTGGTAATTCGGTCTGCTACACATCCAAAAACATGATGTCTGTCACGAGTGATGAGTTTTTTGATCTACTCATTGAGCACGGAAGCCGGTTCGCATGGTACTTCCATCTGATGCCGGTCGGAATGAACGCATCACCGGAGCTGATGCCGACGAAGGAGCAGCGAGAGTACATCTATCACAGAATTCGTGAAGTGCGTGCAATGAGCGGCGGTAAGGAGATCTTTGTCATGGATTTCCAGAATGACGGGGAGTATGTGGGCGGATGTATCGCCGGCGGACGTAACTACTGTCATATCAACCCGAACGGAGATGTGGAGCCGTGTGTATTTATCCACTATTCAGGTGCAAATATTCGTGAGAAATCGCTGCTGGAGTGCTTAAAGCAGCCGTTGTTCATGGAATATCGCAAGGGACAGCCGTTCAACGATAACATGCTGCGCCCATGTCCGATGTTAGAAAATCCCGAGCTGCTTGTGGAGATGGTTCACCGCTCCGGTGCACATTCCACCGATGTGGAGCAGGCGGAACCGGTCGAGCATCTGTGCGAGAAGTGTAAAGAGTATGCAAAGGAGTGGGCGCCGACAGCCGATAAGCTCTGGAGCTGCGGACACTTCACGCAGAAGGGTTATGTAAACTTCGCAAATGAGGAAGAGAAAGCCGCTTTATAATTGGCATTGGATCTGCAGATCATAGACATGAAGTATAAGAGGGACCATACAGGGGAAACTGCTCCTGTATGGTCCTTTTTTCAATACAAAGGGTAATTGTTTATCAAAATAAATATCCAAGCATGTGATTTTATGATATGATAATTATTCAGGGCGACGGCGCGGTTGAGCGGGGCTCTGATCAGTTATATCATGAAGGAAATAAAGAAACATGTTATTGAACGGAACAGGCGGCGAAAAGCTGTTGTGTGAGGAAATAGAAAATGGTGCGCTGCGATTATGCCGCGTGTTTGGCAGTGTGGATACACTCGAGCTGCCGGATACGGCAGATGGCAGACAGATCCGGGTGATCGGCGCCTACTGCTTTGCGGAGAAAGGCCGGCTGCCACAGGCGCTTGTCGACGAGGCGATGGAAGCCGGGCTCGGAGACGGAACAAATGTCCCGGAGGGTGTTTTGCGGCCATTAAACGGAAATTATCTGCGTGAGATCACGCTGCCGGATACAGCGATCTGTCTGGAGACCTATGCATTTTATAACTGTAGAAAGCTGGAGCGGCTAACCGTCGGTGCGGCGCTCACCGAGATCAACAGTGATGCCTTTATGAACTGTCGTGCGCTGCATACGCTCGTGATCCGTGCATATGCGGGGGATGTGACAGGACTGCCGTTCCTGTTAAACCAGCTCACAGCGGAGCTGAGTGTGGAGTTTACAGATGCAGGAAAGGGAAAGGTGCGTCTGCTCTATCCGGAGTATACAGAGAGCTATGAGGAGATCGGACCGGCACATATTTTCAGCCTGCATGTGGAGGGCGAGGGCTATCGCGCCCGCAAGCAGTTTATCAGCGGGCGGTTGGATGCACCCGGCTATGATACCGTGTTTGAAAAGGCATGTAATGAAGAACAGTTTTTAACGCTCATGAAGATGGCATTGTATCGGCTGGAATATCCATACGAATTATCGGAGGATGCGAAGAACCGTTATGAGAGCTATATTGCGGCACACGAGGTGGCCGTGCTGGAGCAGCTCGTGCAGGCGCAGGATGAGGAGACACTGCGTATGCTCTGCGGACAGCCGCTGATCTCGGATGAGGCGATTCAGGCAGCTGTCGTGCGCGCGGTTTCGGATGGCTGGACGCGCGGGGTGGCAGGAATCATCCGGTGGAGGAACAGTGATGCATGCTGAGACACAGACCGAGTGGGAAATCCGGATGTTTAATAAAATACTTTCCTACCTTCGGGATGAGCTGTGTATTGATTTTCCGTATCTGGAACGAGCCTTATCAGCACTGACTCCGGAGGGGAAGGATAACGTGAACGCGTTTGCGACGGAGGGCGTATATCTGTATTATCCGCCGGCGCATTACCTGAAGGTATTTGAGGAGAATGAGCTGTTTTTGCGGCGGGCGTATCTGCACACGGTGTTTCACTGCCTGTATGCGCACCTTTGGCAGCGAGGCGGTCGGGAGGAAAACCGGTGGAATCTCGCCTGTGACATCGCAGTCGAATATATCATAGATGGCTTTCAAAAACAGACGACGCGACGACTGCTGAGCTGGTTGCGACAGCAATATTATGAAAAGCTTCGGGAGAAAAATGTGATCTCGGCGGCGGGGATCTATGAACTGCTTGCAGAGGAGACGCCGGAGCGCCTGACCGCACTCGCGCAGGAGTTTTATACGGATGACCACGCGCTTTGGGGCAGGGAGAACAGGGAAAGTCCCATGCCGGGGAGACAATGGAAGGAAGAAGATCCGCAGAAAAAGTGGCAGAAGATTGCCCGTCAGGTGCAGTTCCAAAAGGAGAAGAGTGAGCGGGCAGACGACGCAGCGGCTGCAGCCATGCAGGCTGAGATAACTGCGGAGAAAAAACGCCGGAGTTACAAGGAATTTTTGATGAAATTTGCCGCTTTTCACGAACAGATGAGGTGTGATATAGACACTTTTGATCTGAATTTTTATACCTATGGACTGCGTACCTATGGTAATCTGCCGTTGATCGAGCCGCTGGAGACGCGTGAGGAGCGAAGGATTTCGGAGTTTGTCATCGCGGTGGACACGAGCTATTCCACAAGCGGTGAGCTGGTGCGCGGATTTTTACAGGAGACATTGCACATTCTATTGGAACAGAATGTTTTTTTTACGACAGCAAAGGTGCACCTGATCCAGTGTGATGATACTGTGCAGGAGGACCTGGTGATCCGAAGTTCCGTGCAGGCACAAGACATACTTTCACATTTTGAGATTAAAGGTGGAGGCAACACGGATTTTCGCCCTGTATTCACGTATGTGGAGGAGCTGCGCGGGAAGGGTGAACTAAAAAATTTGGGCGGACTGCTCTATTTTACAGATGGAAACGGCATCTACCCGGCGAAGAAGCCGGATTATCCGTGTGCATTTCTTTACCTGGATGCGTATAACGAGGAGGATGTGCCTGCGTGGGCAATCCGGAGAAGACTGGAAGAGGAGGACAAGCTATGAATATCGCGCAGGCGAAAGACGAGATCAAGCATACGGTACAGGCGTATCTGAAAAAAGATGCAGAGGGAAACTACAGGATTCCTGCGATCCGGCAGCGTCCGATCCTTTTGATCGGACCGCCGGGTATTGGAAAGACGCAGATCATGGAGCAGATCGCATCGGAGTGCGGCGTGGGGCTGGTGGCTTACACGATCACCCATCACACCCGCCAGAGTGCGGTCGGTCTGCCGATGATCACACAGGAAACATATGAGGGAGAGACCTATTCCGTGACGGAATACACCATGAGCGAGATCATTGCCAGTGTCTATCGGTGTATCCGCGAT
>JBJEML010000111.1:0-31491 GCA_051879675.1 Lachnospiraceae bacterium
GATAGTTTGATGATAGAAGATAGATGATGATCCATATTAGATCATAAAGAGTAGAGGAGTTGTTCATTGGAAAAGAGGTATGCAGACAATCAAGTGTCAGACATACCTCTTTTTATGTTATGTTATTTTGCAGCCTCAAATTCTTTGATCTGAGCATCATCCGGTGCAGCAGTCAGAAGGCTGACCACGATGATGAACAGCAGTGATACGAAGAATGCGGGCAGCAGCTCATAAATGTTCCATGCACCTCCCAGCGGGCGGACAAGATATTTCCAAAGAAATACGGTAGCACCGCCGGAGAGCATACCGGCGAGCGCGCCCCACTTATTTGAGCGCTTCCAGAACAGGGAGCACAGCATCACAGCACCAAATGCGCCGCCGAAGCCGGCCCATGCGAAAGAAACGATTCCGAAAACGGAAGAATTCGGATCCCTTGCGAGGAGCACACCGAGGATCGCGATTACGGCAATCGTGATACGCGCGATGAAAAGGCTCTGTTTTTCAGACAATTTCACATGGAAGAAATCCTGTAAAACGTTCTGGGAAACGCTGGATGCGGCTGCCAGCATCTGGCTGTCTGCAGTGGACATGGTTGCTGCCAGAATACCTGCAAGGATAACACCGGCTGTGAGCGCGGCCAGAACGCCGTGCTGGCTGATCAGACCGGCAATCTTTACGATGATCGTCTCGCTGGAGCTGCCATCCAGAAATCCCAGTGCGCCGGCGTTTGTCATACCCAGACCGACGATACCGATGATGATAGCGACTGCCATTGCGATAAATACCCATACCGTTGCGATCCGGCGGGATAATACGAGCTTCTTCTCGTCCTCAATTGCCATAAAGCGAAGCAGGATGTGAGGCATACCGAAGTATCCAAAGCCCCATGCCATGCAGGATGCAATGGACAATGCACCGTAGGGAAGGGCATTGCCGGTCGTGGGATCATGTGATGCTGTCAATGAGAGATAACCGGACAACGACTGCGCATTGTCGATGACAGCGCCCCAGCCGCCGGCATTGGTGATGCCGTATGCAAGAACTGTGACGAGTGCGATCGTCATGACAATACTCTGGATCAGGTCCGTGGTAGATACGGCACCGAATCCACCCATGATCGTGTAGCCGACGATGACGAGCGCTGCGACAATCATTGCAGCTGTGTAATCGACACCAAACAGGCTGTTAAACAGTTTACCGCAGGCAGCAAAACCGGATGCGGTATAGGGAATAAAAAAGATGATGATCACAATTGCAGCAAGTGCATTTAAAGTATTGTGCTCATCGTGATAGCGCTTGGAAAAAAATTCGGGAACGGTAATCGCACCGATGTTCTGTGAGTAGCGGCGCAGTCTGCGGGAGACAAAATACCAGTTGAGCCAGGTTCCGATGCCGAGACCGATCGCCGTCCATGCGGCATCTGCCACGCCGGAAAGATAGGCAACTCCGGGCAGACCCATCAGAAGCCAGCTGCTCATATCACTTGCCTCAGCGCTCATCGCGGTAACTAAAGGTCCCATTTTTCGTCCGCCCAGATAAAAGTCCTCAGAATTACTGGTGCGTTTGCTGAAACGAAAACCGACCGCAAGCATCAGCAGCAGATAGATGACGATCGCTGTGATGATCAGAAAATTTGTCGTGTTCATTCTCATAACCTCCTATGTTAGAATACGTTAATGTTGTACAGTGTAAAAACACTATCGTTGCTTATTTTATCATGTTTTTGGCAAAAGGTAAACACAATATTCCTATTGACAAAGAAAATAATCAGTGCTATCATGAACATATGAACAATTGCTCATATGAAAAGACGACGTGAACGCACAGAAAGGAGGGCCGGTGTTATGGCTATGAATGATGTAGAAATCTGTGAGGACAGCTGTATCCATACAGACCGACTGGAAAAGGTACGGGCGGGGCTGCCGGATGAGGATGAGCTGTATGATCTGGCGGAGTTGTTCAAGGTATTTGGGGATTCCACACGCATCCGCATTTTATATGTGCTGTTTCAGTCAGAATTGTGTGTCTGTGACCTGGCTGAGGCGCTGCAGATGACACAGTCGGCGATTTCCCATCAGCTCAAGATTTTAAAGCAGGCAAAGCTGGTGACCGGCAGGCGAGAAGGTAAATCCGTGTTTTATGCGCTGGCGGATGATCATGTGCGATCCATCATCGATCAGGGCAGGGAACATATAGAGGAATAAATAAAAATAAAAAGGGAGGACATTCTAATATGAAGAAGAAATTTAAATTACAGGATCTGGACTGCGCAAACTGTGCGGCAAAAATGGAGGAAGCCATCAAGAAGATTGAAGGTGTGAATGACGCAAGCATGAGCTTTATGACGCAGAAGCTGACGATCGATGCGGCAGATGAGCGCTTTGACGCCATCATGGACGAGGTGGAAAAAGTTTGCGCAAAGGTAGAACCGGATATGAAGATCCTGAGGTAATATGAGGTGCAGATCAACGCAGGAGAACAATGCTTCCGGTTTGCGTTCCTCTGTAAAAAGGAGAAGTATTATGACGAAAAAACAAAAACAGATGGTTGCGCGCATTTTGGTCGCATTTGTCATGCTTGCAGCGATTATGATCGGAGAGCATATGGGGTTGTCGGAACGCATACAGCCGCAGGTGCTGCTGGCACTGATCTGCCTGATTCCCTATCTGATCATCGGCTATGACATTCTGTATAAGGCTGCCCGCAATATCCGCAACGGGCAGGTGTTTGATGAGAATTTTCTGATGATGATCGCCACATTCGGCGCGTTCGGTGTGGGCGAGTATTCCGAGGCGGTAGCGGTGATGCTGTTTTATCAGGTGGGCGAGCTGTTCCAGGGTTACGCGGTCGGAAAATCCCGCCAGTCGATCTCAGATATGATGGACATCTGTCCGGAATACGCGAATATCGAGGCGGATGGTGTGCTCACACAGGTGGATCCCGATGACGTGGAGGTTGGCACGATCATTGTCATCAAGCCCGGTGAACGTGTGCCGCTGGATGGCGTCGTGGTAGAGGGTGAATCCATGATCGACACGGCCGCACTGACCGGTGAGTCTGTTCCCCGCAGGGCAGCTGTCGGGGATACTATCATCAGCGGATGTGTCAATGGCAGCGGTACACTAAAGGTGCGTACGACCAAGGAATTTGGTGATTCCACGGTTGCGCGTATTTTGGAGCTGGTGGAGAACGCATCTTCCAAAAAGGCTCATGTGGAAAACTTTATCACGCGGTTTGCGAAATATTATACACCGGTCGTTACGATCGGAGCAGTTATTCTGGCATTTGTGCCGCCGGTGCTTTTGTCGCTTGCGGGAGCAGGCAGCTTTGGTACATTGCTCGGAACATGGCTGTATCGCGCATGTACGTTTCTTGTCATTTCCTGCCCGTGTGCACTGGTCATTTCCGTGCCGCTCGGCTTTTTCGGAGGGATCGGCGCTGCATCAAGGATCGGCGTGCTGGTAAAGGGCAGCAATTATCTGGAAGCCGTTGCCGAGATGGAAACGATCGTTTTTGACAAGACCGGAACACTGACAAAGGGTGAATTTAAGGTCGTGGAGGTGCTTCCGGTAAAGCTTACGCCGGAGGAACTTCTGGAGCTGGCGGCGCTGGGTGAGGGGTATTCGACACATCCGATCGCAGCATCCATCCGGGAGGCTTACGGTAAACCGCTCTTGATGGAGCGCGTGACAGATACGGAGGAGATCTCCGGACACGGGATCCACACGTTTATCGACGGGCGGGAAGCATATCTGGGAAATGCAAAACTGATGGAATCTTTGCAAATTCCCTTTACAAAATCCGCTCACGCGGGTACAGTAGTGTATATAGCATTGGAAGGTGAATTCGCAGGAACGATCGTGATCGCGGATACGGTCAAGGAAGGCGCAAGAGAAGCGCTGTCTGCCATGAAACGGGTAGGTGTGAAAAAGACGGTGATGCTGACCGGAGACCGCCGCGAGGCAGCGGAGGCAGTCGCAGAGGAGCTGGGCATTGACGAAGTGCACTATGAGTTGCTGCCGGCTGACAAGGTGTCGAAGGTAGAACAGATGTTGGCAGCGCAGCCGCCAAAGACGCGGCTTGCGTTTGTGGGTGACGGCATCAACGACGCGCCGGTGCTCACGCGGGCGGATGTCGGCATTGCGATGGGCAGCATGGGCAGCGATGCGGCGATCGAGGCAGCAGATGTTGTGCTTATGGATGATGATGTCCGAAAGATTGCAGCAGTTGTACACATTGCCAGAAAGACACTTCGTATTGTCAGACAGAACATTGTCTTTGCGCTCGCTGTTAAGTTTTTAGTACTCATTCTGGGTGCTACGGGATATGCCAATATGTGGGCGGCGGTTTTTGCCGATGTCGGCGTATCGGTGCTTGCGATTGTGAATTCCATGCGCACGTTGCGTGGAAAGTGACAGGATATGGAAAAAGAATCTCTCACTTGCGGGATTCTTTTTTCTTGTCGTATAGGAAACTGCGTAAGAGTGCTGTTCGGAACGCTTTCATATTAAAAAGAGTTGTCAGGGAACAGCTGCGGAGGGGATTATGGAACGATTCAAGGAAAAATTTATCGGAGACAGGAAATTTTATGCGATGGTGCTTGCGGTGGCAGTGCCGATCATGCTGCAAAACGGGCTGACGAATGTGGTGGGTCTTCTGGACAACCTGATGGTCGGACGGGTCGGTACGGATCAGATGTCCGGTGTCTCAATTGTCAATCAGCTTATTTTTGTCGTGTATCTGAGCCTTTTCGGCGGTATGGCGGGCGCGGGTATCTTTACGGCGCAGTATTTCGGAAAAAAGGATGAAAAGGGTGTGCAGGATATTTTCCGCATCAAATTTGTCATCGGAATGGTGCTGGCGGCAGTCGGCATTTTTGTGCTGTGGTTCTGGAGCGAGCCGCTGATCGGTATGTTTTTGCACGAGGGAGATGCTTCGCTTTCCGTAGATGCCACGATGTTGTATGCAAAGGGCTATCTGCGCATTATGCTCATTGGACTCGTGCCGTTCGCCGTCTCTCAGTGCGTGGCGAGCACATTGCGTGAGTGTTCGCAGACGGTCTCACCGATGATCGCCAGCGTGGCGGCTGTGTTCGTGGATCTTGTGTTTAACTATATCCTGATCTTTGGTAAATTCGGGGCACCTGCGCTCGGTGTAGAGGGAGCGGCGATCGCGACGGTGCTCTCGCGCTTTGTCGAGTGCGCGTTTCTGATGATCTGGACATGGAAGCGCAAGGCACAATACCGCTTCATTACCGGCCTTTTTGCGCGGGCACCGATTGCCGGAAGCCTCTGGAAGCAGTCTATCGCCAAGGGTATGCCGCTTCTCATCAATGAGTTTTTGTGGTCGCTTGGTGTGACCATGCAGGCACAGTGTTATTCCATGCGTGGTCTTGAGGTCGTGGCAGGGCTGAATATCTGTAACACTTTAAATAATGTATTTAATATTTCATTTCTTGCGATGGGAAATGCGGTGGCAATCATTATCGGACAGATGCTCGGTGCCGGGAAAATGGAGGAGGCAAAGGATGCAGATACAAAGCTGATCTTTTTCTCAACGGTATTGTGTATCGGGATCGGTGCATTGCTGGCGCTGGCAGCTCCGTTCTTCCCGCTGACCTATAATACGACACCGGCTGTACAGCAGCTTGCCACGAGCTTTCTGCTGGTGATGGCATTTATGATGCCGTTCTGCGCCTTTACGAATGCGGCCTATTTTACGCTTCGCTCCGGCGGATGCACCGGTATCACGTTTCTGTTTGACAGCACGTATATGTGGTGTCTGGTCGTACCGCTGGCATTCGTGTTGTCGCGTTTTACGAACATTGCGGTCGTGCCGATGTATATGCTGGTTCAGGGTACGGAGCTGATCAAGGCCATCATCGGATATGTGCTCGTGAAGAAGGATGTGTGGCTGCGAAATCTGGTCGCGGAGGAGGTCTGACGGATGAATGAACGGACATTGGTGGTCGTGCGGGGCGCGGGTGATCTTGCGACCGGTACAATTACAAAGCTGATAAAGAGCGGCTATGCTGTCATCGCGTTAGAGACGGCAGCACCGGCGGCGATCCGCCGCACGGTTGCGTTTTCAGAGGCTGTATACACGGGGGAACAACAGGTGGAGGATGTGGGGGGAGTGCTTGCTCAGACACCGCAGGATGCATACGAGCTCGCCCAAAAAGGAATACCGGCGATCCTTATTGACCCGGAGGGGAAGAGCATCAGCCGGCTTCACCCGGCTGCGGTCATAGATGCGATCCTCGCCAAACGCAATCTCGGGACAAACAGGGAGATGGCACCTTTTACGGTGGCGCTCGGTCCGGGATTTACGGCAGGTAAGGACGTGGATGTTGTCATCGAGACAAAACGCGGGCATGATCTCGGCCGGCTGATCTATGTGGGGGAGGCCGCAGTAAACACGGGTGTTCCGGGTGTGATCGCGGGTTATGGTGCAGAGCGTGTCATCCATGCGCCGGCGGCCGGCGTTTTGCGTGCCTGTGCACAGATTGCAGACACGGTGGAAAAAGGTGAGGTGATCGCGCAGATCGAGCCGGAGCAGCGGGCGGGAGTATTCGGGACGGAAGGCTCTGCGCATACGGTGCAGATACCACTGGCGGTGCCCGTGTGTGCGAGTCTCACCGGCTTGTTGCGCGGGTTGATCCGCGACGGTTATCCGGTGGCAAAGGGGATGAAGATCGCGGACATCGATCCGCGGGCAGAGGAGCATGACAACTGCTTTAAGATCTCTGACAAGGCGCGCTGTATCGCAGGTGGCGTGCTGGAGGCGCTGCTCGGCGCAGGGGTGCGTCCATGATCGTTGCAGTGGTGGGGAGCGGAGGCAAGACCACCTATATCAGAGAGCAGGCAAAAATATATCTCGCGCAGGGAAAACGGGTGCTGGTCACGACAACGACACACATGTACGCAGAAGCGGATACCTTATTTACGAATGATGCAGAGGAAATCTGCGCATGCTTACAGGAGCATGGTTATTGTATGGCGGGACAGCACGCGGAGTCAGCAGGAGAAACACGGACAGATGGCCGGTTGAAAGACGGGCTTGTTTCCTCAGAGCGGGGAGAGCACACAAAAATATGCGCGCTTTCGCCGGAAGTATTGTCGCGTGCGGCGCAGTGTGCAGATGTCGTGCTGGTGGAGGCAGACGGTGCGAAGGGCAAGGCCGTTAAATTTCCGGCAGCCCATGAGCCGGTCATTCCGGAGAGCACGGATACGATTGTGATCGTCATGGGATTTTTTTCAGTGGGACAGACGGTCGGGGAGGCATGCCACAGGCAGGAGCAGGTGTGCCGCTGTCTTGGTGTTTCGCCTTCGCATCGTCTGACGGAGGCAGATCTGCAAAAACTGGTGGATGAGGGTTATCGGAGGCCTCTGTCACGGCTGTATCCGCAGGCAAAAATAATTTTAAAAAAATCGTTGTAGAATCCGGAAAATTCCGCTATAGTAAATATATTATTTTAAAAAGAAGAGAGGTAACTGTCCGGTAACGTACGGAACAGTTACGACGAGGGCTCCGCTTATGCATATGTTGATTGAACTTGTACTTCTCGTAGTTGGCTTTGTCATGCTCATTAAAGGTGCGGATATTTTTGTGGAAGGCGCTGCCGGCATTGCGGCAAAATTCGGGATCCCGCAGCTGGTGATCGGACTCACGATCGTAGCGATGGGGACGAGCGCGCCGGAGGCGGCGGTGAGTATCGCCGCAGCGTTTAAAGGAACAGCTGACATTACGATCGGAAATGTTGTCGGCAGTAATATTATGAATATTCTGGTCATTCTGGGTGTGACGGCACTCATTGTGTCAGTAGCCGTACAACAGTCTACCGTCCGATATGAGATCCCGTTTGTCATACTGGTCAGCGTGGTGCTGCTGGTGATGGGAGCACTGGACGGAAAGATCGGAAGGATGGACGGTGCAATTCTCTGGCTGTTGTTCATCGTCTATTTTGTTTATCTGTTTCTGATGGCAAAGCATGGAAAGGAAGAGGAGGAAACAAAGGCAGATGCACCTGTGTGGAAGCTCCTTTTATTTGTTGTGATCGGTGCTGCCCTCATTGTGATCGGAGCGGATGTGAGCGTGGATGCAGCCTCAGAGATCGCGCGTGTCATCGGTCTGAGTGAGCGGTTTATCGGACTTACGATCGTTGCGTTTGGAACGAGCCTGCCGGAGTTTTGCACTTCTGTTGTCGCTGCCAGAAAAGGAAAAGCAGATCTCGCGATCGGAAATATCGTTGGAAGCAATATCTTTAATATTCTGTTTGTCGTCGGAACGACTGCGCTGATCATACCGGTGCCTTTTAATCCCGCATTTGTTGTCGACACTGTGGTGGCGATCGGAGCAGCTGTTCTGTTGTGGATCTGTGTTATCCGGAAGAAAAGGCTGACCCGACCCGGCGGAATATTCATGCTGGCAGGCTATGCCGGATATTTTGCATATTTAATGATGAAATAACAAAAGATCACTGTTTAAAACAGGACCGGAAGCAGGAGTTTTGGATGATGAAGGGAAATTACAGACAGATCGTTCGATTGATCTGTGTGGGCATATTGGTTGTGGCAGCGGTTATTGTTCTGGTGCATAAAGGTGCGA
Source organism: Lachnospiraceae bacterium (assembly GCA_051879675.1). Classification (GTDB taxonomy): domain Bacteria; phylum Bacillota; class Clostridia; order Lachnospirales; family Lachnospiraceae; genus W0P33-017. The sequence continues at coordinate 8,608 of JBJEML010000111.1, forward strand.
TCCCGAAATTCTGGGAGCCGACAGCTCAGGCCATGGAGCCGTCGGAACAATTGGAGACGATAGAAATACCGGGGCCGCAGATCGATGTGCAGGAAGAACAGCCGGCAGATGAGTCACAGACCGGACAACAAACGGAAATCGGGGAGGAATTTGTCCCCATACCGGAAAATGGCAGTGATGCACAAAACGCCGGGCCCGACTCGCAGCCGCAGGAAGAAACGGAGTTGTCTCCGGAAGAACTGTTGAATATGTATCTGGAGGACGATCCGCGTACGCCGACGGAGGCAAAGGGCATTTTTATTACCGGAGCGGTGGCCGGAACGGCAAATACGATGCCGGCGCTGACGCAGCTCGTGGAGGACAGTTCGCTCAATGCGATGGTGATCGATATCAAGAACGACACCGGAGAAGTTACCTATAAAATGGGTATACCTCTGTCGCAGGAGATTGGCGCGGAGGTAGGCTATGTGTCGGATATGCCACAGTTGATCCGACAGTTGAAGGAAAAGGGGATTTACCTCATCGCGCGCATTGTGGCTTTTAAAGATCCGATCCTTGCCGAAAAAAAGCCGGAGTACGCGGTCAAAAATGCGGACGGAAGTGTGTTCCATGACAACAACGGTCTGGCGTGGGTCAATCCTTATAACGAGGAGGTCTGGGAGTACCTCATTGATCTGAGTGAGCAGGCGGTTCAGCTGGGGTTTGATGAGATCCAGTATGACTACATACGTTTTTCTACTGCGAAGGGAATTTCTGAGGCGGATTTTGGCGCTGAGTCGGAGGGGAAGACGAGACAGGAAGCGATCAATGGCTTTCTGACAAAGGCATATGAGACGCTTGCACCGATGGGGGTATATGTGTCCGTCGATGTATTCGGAACGATCATCTGCAATGAATCGGATGGAAAGCTGATCGGGCAGGATTATGTAGAAATGGCAAAGCACTGTGACTATATCTGTCCCATGGTGTATCCCTCCCACTATGTGAATAACGCCTACGGGATTGCGGTGCCGGATGCAAAGCCGTACGAGCTGATCTATGCGGCAGTGGCAGACGGTGAAGCAAAGCTTGCCTCCGCACTGGAAGAAGATCCATCTGTACATCTCGCGAAGCAGCGTCCATGGCTGCAGGCATTTACCGCTACCTGGGTGGATGGACACATCACCTATCGGGGTAAGCAGCTTCAGGATCAGATCCGGGGAGCTGCCGATGCCGGTGTGCAGGAATGGCTGCTGTGGAATGCATCAAACAACTATGACAATGTAAAGAGTGGTCTGTAATGGCAAAAAAGGAGCCCTGTGCCGGATTCGGCACAGGGCTCTTCTTGAATGATCATAATTGAAAACTATTTGTTTGAACGTCTCCAGATCTTCATTTTTTCAGCTTCGGCGATCAGTTCGTCGCGGAAATCCGGATGGGCGATGGAGATCAGGGCCTCAGCTTTCTGCCAGGTGGACATACCTTTGATATTAACCATACCGTACTCAGTAACAACATAATGGGTGTTGGCGCGGGTATCGGTGACGATAGAGCCGTTTGCCAGCGTCGGACGGATGCGGGAGTGCAGCTTGCCTTCCTTGTCTGAGAAGGTGGAGGAGCAGCAGATAAAGCTCTTTCCGCCGTTGGACAGATATGCACCGAGCACGAAATCCAACTGTCCGCCTGCACCACTGATCTGTTTGATTCCGGAGGACTCAGAGCTGATCTGTCCAAACAGGTCGATATCTACGCAGTTGTTGATGGAGATAAAGTTGTCCAGTGCTGCGATGGAGCGGATATCATTCGTATAGCTGACCGGGGCACTCATCAGCTCAGGGTTTTCATCGAGATAATCGTACATTTTCTTCGTGCCGCATCCAAAACCGTAGGTCTGGCGATAGCGGTCAATATTTTTCTTGGAACCGTTGATCTTACCTGCTTTTGCAATGTCAACGAATGCATCCACGTACATTTCGGTGTGTACGCCAAGGTCCTTCAGGTCAGATTCTGCGATCATGGAGCCGACAGCATTGGGCATACCGCCGATACCCAGCTGCAGGCAGGCTCCGTTGGGAATCTGCTCAACGATCAGTTTTGCAACCGCCTTATCAACGTCTGTAGCGGGGCCGCCTGCACCGAGCTCTCCGATCGGAGGATTATCGCCTTCCACAATGTAGTCCACATCACGGATATGTACATTGTTCTCAAAACCGCCGAGACAGCGGGGCATGTTTTCGTTTACTTCTACAATGACGGTTTTTGCCATCTCGCATGCGGCAGCCAGATGGGAAGCATTCGGTCCGAAATTGAAAAATCCGTGTGCATCCATCGGTGCGCAGACGATCATAACGACATCAGAGCAATTTCCGTCCCGGTAATAGCGGGGCAGCTCGGAATAACGGATCGGAGCATAATAAGCACAGCCGCGGGCAATCAGCTTGCGCTCAATACCGGACATATGCCAGGAATTCCAGCAAAAGTGCTCACCCGCATCCTCACGCTCGAAAACGGCCAGAGGCTTTAACAGGATACCGCCGCGCAGCTTGACATCCTTTAACTCGTCCGTGCGCTTTGCCAGTGCCTGATCCAGCGCGTCGGGTGTACCATTACACCAGCCGTAATCTACCCAGTCGCCGGATTTGATAACCTTGACTGCCTCATCGGCGGTCACTAATTTCTGCTTGTATTCTTCCAGAAAACTCATTGAAAATATCCTCCTTAGAATGTGGATTAGAAGTAAAAGTAACCGATTGTGGTCGTTAAATAATTAACATTATTTTTATCTTAACACCTTTTTCTGTTTTTCGCAATGATACAGGATAAAAAAAGAGACCGGTTTGTACCGATCTCTTTTTGACAGTTCAGGAAGCTCCTGATACTTTATGTGGGAAATAGCCTAAACAACTATGTTGTCCTCAAAGAAGTCATCGCCTATGGCAGGGATATCCACAACGGGTTCATCGGAAAACTCCGGCTCTAAATTGCTGTGGGTCTGCTGGCTGCTTTCTTCAAGAGCTTCATCCTTCTTCTCAGAGGATGAGCTGCCCTTCTTGTCAGAGGATGATGTATCATCTTTTTTCTCAGAGGATGAGGAATCTCCCTTGGAAGGTGACTCATTCGTCTCGTCTTTCTTGCCGGAAGAACCGTTTCCGTTCTTGTCAGAGCTGCTTGTGGAAGAACCTGAATTCGCATTTCCACCTGAATTTGTATTTCCACCCGGATTTGTTGCAGGACCGGTGGTCACCTTGCCGGGATCTGAGACAGAGGTGTCAGCGGAAGCCGGAGGATCAATCGTGGTGACAACAGGGCTGCCTTCAGCAGAAGGCTTCTCTTCACTTGCTTCATCTCCCTTGGTGGAAGAGGAGGTTGCAACATCATCTGTCGGCTTGTTGTCGGAAGCGACAGCACTTGGAACAACCGGAACTTCGGGGGCAGCGGGTTCTTTTGCATCAGGCGTAACGGCTGCAACAGCTTCTGATACAGAAGTGCCGGAAGCGGCAGCGGTTTTTGTCTGTTCGAGCTCTGCGACAGTCAGATCTGCGAGAGCCACAGGATCAACTTCCTTCGGGTCGACTGCTACACTGGCAATCTCATTGATCAACTCCATTTTACCACCGGTGATACCATAGGAATCAGCAGATTCTTTTGTCTCCTTTGAAACAGTAACGGTAGTGATGGAACAGGTCTCCACAGAATTAGCAGTGAATTCATCTACGGTAGACATCAGGGCAGTTGCTTTTGAATCCTTATCGGAATAGACACCGATGATCATGTAGTTTGTATTTTCTGCATCCAGATATGCATCTGTGGATAATTGCTCGACAGTGATCGTGAGTGCTGTGGTAATATCTGTGTTTTTGAGTGAATTACCGATTGCATCGACAACCGCAGTTCCCTCGTCATTCATGCCTTCGACAGCAATGACGCGGTTAAACTCATTGAGAGAGTAGGCGATAGAAGGATTGATGTCCAGACTGACATAGGAGACCGGATTGCTCCAGGTGTATGTGCCCATACCACCACATGCAGCAATGACGATCGCAGCAGAGGCAGCGATGGCAGCCTGTTTCGGAAAATGGATCACTTGCGGCTGTAGGATGAGTTCCTGACCGATGGAATAATTTTTATTTTTTATTTTTTCAAACCGACCATCGTCACGAAGAGCAACTGCATCGTTTCCGCATAGATCAACAATAACGGCTTTCATCGTTCCTTCTCCTTTCTAACTGGCATTTTACCAGAATTATTTGATATATTCCTGCAGTAACGGAAAGTCATTACATAGGATCTCCGTTGCAGTTATAATATATTTACGATGTCTTTCTAAAATTTTTCGGGGTACTTTGGTATTTTCTGTAATTATTTTTATCGGAAACAGTTTTGTATCACGCATTTTCTCTACAAGAGAGGGATGCTCTTTTATGTAAGAGACTGCCTGAAAGCAGGCAGTTTTGGTCTTGGCAGCCTTCGGAGAACAGCTCGTCAGCTCCATGAAAGAAATACCATAGCCGGCCAGCAGCTCGTTCAGTGCCAGGATCTCGTCCCGGATCGGATTCTCGTCGCTGGTGCTTGTGGCACGCACGATGTGGAGCTGATAGGCGGAGTTGTCGGCATCCTCGTCCACATTCCCCTCGAATACATACGGTTCAATGGACTGCTCGCTCGAGAAGCGTGCCTGTGAGCGGATGTAGTCGGTCAGTCTGCGCTCGATCAGAAGTCTGGCGTAGGACTGAAAGTTGCCTTTTTCCGCGTCATAGGTGTCCATTGCGTTGGAAAAAGCGATCAGTGCGATCGACCACTCATCATCACTCTTGGTAATGTAACGTTTGGTAAAACGGTTGGCACATCCGATAATGAATTTTTCGTTCTGTGTAATAAAAGCGCTGCGGCCTTCTTCTGTCTTAACGGCCTCTAACGCTTCCTCACCCATATTGGAAAACATAGATTCTCCTTCAAAATCAGTTGTTTGTAAAATAGCATTCGTTCTGACTATATCATGTTTGCAAAAAATGTCAAGTTTTCGCACATGCCAGATTCAAAAGAAAAAAGGTTGTCGATTTCCGAGCTATGTGGTAGGCTATACTAAGAATTTTATGTTTTGTATGCGAGGAATGATTATGGATAAAGAACGAGGCATCTGTCCGGTGGCAAAAAGATGCGGGGGATGTCAGTTTCAGGGGATACCCTACGAAGAGCAGCTGGAAAAGAAGCGGATGCTTGTAAAGCAGTGTGTAGGTGATGTGCGCGTGTTGGAGCCAATCGGCATGGATGAGCCGTTACATTACCGGAATAAGGTGCATGCAGCATTTGGCAGGGACCGAAAGGGCAATGTGATCTGCGGCGTATATGAGAGCGGAACGCACCGTATTGTGCCGGTGGACGGCTGTATGATCGAGGATGCGCGGGCGGACGCGATCATTGCGACGATCCGCGGACTGTTAAAGTCCTTTCGCATCAAGACATACGATGAAGACAGCGGTTACGGACTGCTGCGCCATGTAATGGTGCGTACGGCACATGCGACCGGAGAGATACTGGTCGTTCTGGTACTCTCCTCTCCGATCCTGCCGGCAAAAAATAATTTTGTGAAAGCACTGCGCGCGGCACATCCGGAGATCACATCCATTGTGCTCAACGTAAACGACCGCCATACCAGCATGGTGCTCGGTGAGAGAAATATCCCATTATATGGAAAGGGTTTTATTGAGGATGAGCTGTGTGGCAATCGCTATCGGATCTCGCCGAATTCCTTTTATCAGGTCAATGCGGTGCAGACAAAGGTGCTTTATGAAAAAGCGATGGAATATGCCCATCTGACAGGCAAGGAAACAGTCATTGATGCATATTGTGGTATCGGAACCATCGGAATGACGGCGGCAGCGCATGCAAAGCAGGTGATCGGCGTGGAGCTGAATCCGTCGGCAGTCAGGGATGCGATCGCCAATGCCAGACGAAATGACTGTAAAAATATTTCCTTTTATAATGAAGATGCCGGAGACTATATGCGAAGGCTGGCGGCTCTTCCTGCCGGGGAGCGCGTTCCGGTGGATGTGGTGTTTATGGATCCTCCGAGAAGCGGCAGCAGTGAAAACTTTTTAGAGGCAGTGACGCTTCTGGCACCGGAGCGGGTGGTGTACATTTCCTGTGATCCGCATACGCTTGGCAGGGATCTGGATTTTATGAGAAAGCATGGCTACAGACCGGTGGAATGTCAGCCGGTAGATATGTTTCCATACACGGATGACATCGAAAATGTAGTTTTATTAGAGAGGATGAGACAAGGATATGAATCAAAAAGACAATCAGGCGCTGTTAAATCAGGCAATCGCGGACATCAAAAAGAATTACGGAAGGTACGAACTGCTGCGGGCGGTCGAAGACCGAAGGCTTCCAAACCGCAATCAGGTAAAAGAGCTCATTAAGGAGCTGCGTTGTGCCATGTTCGCAGGTTATATGGAGCAGGAGGATTGTCTGCAGAGCAATCTGGATGATTATGTCGCATATAAGTGCAGCAGCGCGATCCATAAGATGCGAGAGCTGATCGTGACTGCGCTGGAGTGTGCAGATCATAGCCACAGGACACGTGAGGAGCGAACCCTGCAGGCAGAGGATATCAGCTGCCGGTTTGCAGCGCGTATGCCGGCGTTGCAGGAACTGCTGTTAAAGGATGTGCAGGCAGGCTTTGACGGAGACCCGGCGGCAAAGAGCAAGGAGGAGATCATCTTCTGCTACCCCGGATTTTTTGCAATCTTTGTGTATCGCATTGCCCACGAACTGTATGTGAGCAATGTGCCGTACATTCCCCGTATGATGACAGAGTATGCGCACTCCGGCACCGGAATCGATATCAACCCCGGAGCAACGATCGGTGAATACTTCTTTATCGACCACGGAACCGGCGTTGTCATCGGAGAAACAACGGAGATCGGAAACAATGTGAAGCTGTATCAGGGCGTGACACTCGGAGCGCTGTCCACACGCAAGGGCCAGATGCTGTCCAATGTCAAGCGTCATCCGACCATCGGAAATAATGTGACCGTATATTCCAACGCGAGTATTCTCGGCGGCGAGACGGTGGTGGGTGACAACTCCACCATTGGCGGTGGCGCTTTCATTACCTCGTCCGTGCCGGAAAATACTCGCGTACAGGTGGGCCCGACAGATCCCGGAAATTCGTGACATCATGGAGATGGTTTTAGATTGCCTGTGCTTTGGGTGGTTTTACCGTTACTTTGCACATACGACTGACGCCGTCCACCTTCACCGTGATGGTAGCGGTTCCCTTTTTCCGGGCGATGATCTGTCCGCTCTCATCCACGCTTGCAACGGATGATGCGGAGGATCGAAAGGTGAGCGGCCGATTTGAAGAACAGTTTGCCACAAGCTGGAAGCTTTCCTCCGGATAGAGGCTGATGGAGGAGCGGTTCAGCGAAAGCGAAGGTTTTTTAACTGTGATCCGGCACTTTGCACTGACACCGTCTGCGGTGGCGCGAATGATTGCGCTGCCGCATTTTTTAGCGGTCACGATACCCTCCTCGTCCACGCCGGCGATGGATGAGGAGGAGGATCTCCAGCGGACTTCATGGCCGGTGGAAACCGTAGCAGAAAGCCGGGCACTCTCGCCGTTTTCCAGAGTGATGTGGCTGTCGCTGATCGTCACGACAGATTTTTCAACCGTCACACGGCAGGATGCTTCCGCACGCCGGATCTTTGCGGTGATCGTGCAGGTGCCGGCTTTTTTTCCGGTGACAACGCCGTAGGTGTTCACACTCGCAATGGCTGAACTGCTGCTTTTAAAGGTGGGCAGATTGCCGTTGGAGGCGAAGGCGATCAACAGAAACTGTCCGTCGATGGGAATCGACTGGCGATAGCTCGAGAGCACAATAAAGGGGAGCGGGTCATTGGCGGCGGCATTTGCAGTGTTGGTCTGAGGCAGCACCAGTGTGCATACCAGAAGAAGTGCCAGCAGAAGCTGACGGGTGGGATGTTTGGAATGAAAAGTCATAAAAATTCCTCCTTAAAAAATGTGGGAGGAATCTGCCGAACCCTGTTCCAAGGATAGCATCCGTTGATGCAAAAGTAAATTGTTAAAAATGACGAAGTGAAAATGACAACAGTGTACAATCTGCACAAAGGAAAATAACTGTAACCGGAAAATAAATTGGACTTTTGTTAGATTTTGGTGTATTCTATTGCATATAAGCGGGGTGAAATTATGCGCGAGATGGAGTTCAAGATGGAGCGTACCGGGCTGGTGGAGGAGGGTGATGTTCTGCCGGTCACGGAAGGAAAGCTTCCGAATTCTTACTATTATACGCTTGGCAATGCCTATGCGATGTCGGCAAACTACACATTTCGTGAGCGGCTGACCAGCAGAGAGGGCACAGTAAAAGAAATAAAGGAAACACCGAAGGGCTTTTTTGTTACCGTTCAGTTTGACGAATAGCGCAGGGGTGGGGGAGTTACAGAAAATGGGAGCACTCTATACGTTATACATACAGACAGAGGGACACATACAGATGTTGGATATCACCGCTGAAGTGCAGAATTTGGTGAGTGAGTGCAGGATCACATCCGGTATCTGTGTGCTTTTTCTTCCGCACACGACGGCGGGACTGCTCATCTCGGAAAAACGGGATCCTTATCTGGCGGTGGACTTTACAAAGGCAATTCATGAGTTGACCGGAGAGGAAAGTGCGTACCGAAATCTGGAGGGAAACTTCGCGGCGCATCTGAGTTCTGCGCTGACCGGCGTATCACTGACGATTCCGGTTGAGGATGGAAGGCTCGCGCTTGGGATATGGCAGAGCATTTATCTGATGGAGTTTGACGGGAGCAGGAAGCGCAAGGTGCTTGTCAAATTTATGGAGGATGTGTAAGGGCAATTTTGAAGGAACCGGTCGGTTCCGTGTAAGGTTTGGTGTATGGTAAATCAGAGCAGAAACAATAACACGACGGATCAGGTTCTTGCAGACAGCCTGAAAGCGCTGGTTCTGCAAAAACCGGTGGAAAAGATCACCATCAAGGAGATCACAGACAAAGCCGGTGTGATCCGTCCGACATTTTACAATCATTTTCAGGATAAATATGAGCTGCTGGAGTGGATCATTCGCGAGGAGATCTTGGCGCCGGCTCATCCGCTGATCAAAAACGGACTGACCAATCAGGCGGTGCTGCTTGTCTTTACCAGTCTGATGCGTGAAAAGGAGTTTTACAGCCGACTGAGCCGTATGGATGGTCCGGTCACGTTTGAGGATCTGGTGGTCAAATGTATCAAGGAAGTGCTGACGGAGATTTTTGCGGAACACACGCGCAGCAAAAACGGGCGCTTTCCGTGGATGACGGTCGATATACTGGCGGAGTATTATGCGCGGTCGATGTGCTTTGCGGTCAAGGTGTGGATCAGACAGGGTATGACGGTTCCGGCGCAGGAGATGGCGGATGTGTATGAGTACCTGATGAACCACTCAGTGGAACAGGCAATCCGGGAAATATAGCCGGAGTGTGGTTATACAGATTCCCGGAAATGTATAGCATGCAATACAAACTGAAAAAAGTGTATAGTTGGCAGTGACAGCAAAAAAGGATTGAATATGGAAGTATTCGATTCTTTTTTTTATACTCTTTTCCAGATCAAGTGCTTCGGGTACATTCAACACGAGGCCGGAAAGAAAGGAATGAGTATATGAAGAAGTTTGGAAAGGGAGTTGTAAAGTGTCGGGTATTGATCCTGATCTTATCCGTTGCACTTTTGGTTCCCGCAGCAATCGGTTACTTTCACACGAGAGTCAACTACGATATTCTCTCTTATCTGCCGGATGAGATCGAGACGATGAAGGGTCAGGAGATCCTGAAGGATGACTTCGGGATCGGCGCATTTTCGCTATGTGTCGTAGAGGGTATGGAGGCCAAGGATGTCTGTGAGCTGGAAGATCAGATCGAGGATATTCCGCATGTAAAAAAGGTGGTCTGGTATGATACGATCGCGGATCTGTCACTTCCGATGGAGGTGCTTCCGGATGACATCTACAGGATCTTTAACAACGATGACACGGATTCCACACTGCTTGCGGTGCTGTATGACACCGGAATGTCAGAGGATGAAACGATGGATGCGGTAAAGGAGATTCGAAAGATTGCGGACGGACAGTGCTTTGTAAGCGGTATGTCAGCAGTCATCACCGATATCAAGGAGCTGTCAGACCGGGAGGTGCCGATCTATGTAATCATCGCCGTGATCCTGGCGATCGTCGTTCTTTCGTTGACAATGGATTCTGCCATCGTTCCGGTATTTTTCCTGCTGAGCATCGGCATGGCGATCATTTACAACCTGGGAACAAACATGATCAAGGGCGAGATTTCTTATGTGACGCAGGCATTGGCGGCAGTGCTCCAGCTTGGTGTCACGATGGATTACTCCATTTTCCTGTGGCACAGCTATGAGGAGGAGTGTACAAGGACGGATGACCACAAAGAGGCAATGGCGACTGCGATCGCAGGCACGATCACTTCCGTTGTGGGCAGCTCCGTCACGACAGTTGCCGGATTCGTAGCATTGTGCTTTATGAGCTTTACGCTTGGCATGGATCTCGGAGTTGTCATGGCAAAGGGTGTTGTATTCGGCGTGATCGGATGTGTCACCATTCTGCCGTCCATGATCCTTGTATTCGATAAAGCGGTACAGAAGACAAAGCACCGCCCGATCCTGCCGGATCTGGGGCGGATTGCCGGGTGGATCACAAGACATTACAAATGGTTTGTGGCAGCATTTATCATTGTACTGTTCCCCGCAATCTACGGTTACACGCATACGGATGTATATTACGATCTGGCGGGCACACTGCCGAAGGATCTGCCGAGTATCGTGGCAAATCAGAAGCTGGAAGACAGTTTTGACATGAATACCACACATATTTACCTTGTGGACAGTTCGCTGCCTGCCAAGGATGTGGTGCACATGATCGACGAGGTCAACGAAGTGGACGGCGTCAAGGCGACGATCGGTCTGGAGGCAATCTTAGGTGCCGGGTTCCCGAAGGAAATGCTCCCCGCGGATCTGCTGGCTGTTGTACAGAACGACGAGTACGAGCTTTTGATGGTGAGCTCCGAATACGCGGTGGCTTCCGATGAGGTCAATGCCCAGTGCGACAGACTGGATCAGATCTTAGATAAATATGATACGAAGGGTATGCTGATCGGTGAGGCGCCCTGCACCAAGGATCTGATCGATATTACGGATGAAGATTTTAAACGGGTTAGCGCGGTATCGATCCTGGCGATCTTCGCGATCATCCTCCTTGTATTCAAATCCATCAGTCTTCCGATCATTCTGGTGGCAGTGATCGAGTTTGCGATCTTTATCAACATGGGTATTCCGGCGTACACGGGAACGGTGCTTCCGTTTATCGCGTCCATCGTCATCGGAACGATCCAGCTTGGTGCTACTGTGGATTATGCGATCCTCATGACAAACAAATATAAGCTGGCGCGTTACAACGGATATGAGAAAAAAGAGGCGATCACGCAGGCCTTGGAGGGTTCCATACAGTCCATTATCGTCAGTGCTCTGAGCTTTTTCTCGGCAACGTTCGGCGTTGGTGTGTACTCGAATATTGATATGATCAGTTCGTTGTGTATTTTGATGTCACGAGGAGCGATCATCAGTATGTTTGTGGTCATTTTCATCCTGCCGTCCATGTTCATGATCTTCGACAAGGCGATCGTAAAGACGAGCATGGGATTTTGCAGGCATGAGGGTAACTAAATATATAATCGGCAGTTCCATGATCTAACATTGGAACAGTAAAGCAGTTGAGCGCAATATAAATAAGTTGAGGACAAAACAGGAGGTTCCTATCATGAAGATGAAAGAATTACAGAAAAAATTTCAGAATAAATTTGCAATCCGTATGCTGGCAGGCGTGCTTGTGGTGGCAATGGTCGGAGGCAGCTTCGCCGCAGGCTATGTGCAGGGCGCAGGGCAGCAGGCGATCACCGCAGAGGCAGCGGAAAAATCGCAGCTTGAGGAAAAGATCGGCGAGCTGGTAAATAAAAAGTCAGGCGTGGATGATACGACGAAGGATGAGACAGTTTATGTCATCTGTGACGCAAAGGGTCAGTCGGGCAAGATCATCGTAGAGGAGTGGCTGAAAAACCGTGATGGAGCAGCAAGCATCGAGGATGTCTCTGACCTGAATGGCATCACAAATATCAAGGGCGATGAGACTTTTACACAGGATGGCGAAAAGCTGACCTGGCAGGCAAACGGCAGTGATATCTATTATGAAGGCACAACGGATAAACAGGTGCCGATCAGCGAGAAGATCACCTACTATCTGGACGGGAAGGAAATCGAGCCGGAGCAGTTGGCAGGAAAGAGCGGAAAGGTCACCATCCGTTTTGACTATGAGAATCATGAGAAGACAACGATCGAAAAGGACGGAAAGAGCATCGAGGTCTATGTGCCTTTTACCGTGATGACCGGAATGATCGTGAGCGATGATTTTACAAATATTGAAGTGACCAATGGGAAGGTCATCTCTGATGGAAAAAACAATATCATTGTCGGAATGGCAATGCCCGGACTGCACGAGAGTCTTCAGAAAGAAGAGGGCGAATTTGACGGTGATACCCCGTTCCCGGATTACGTTGAGGTGAGTGCGGATGTCGAGAATTTCTCACTGGAAATGACTGCTTCTGTAGCAATGAGCGGTCTGCTTTCAGACATGAATGTAAGCGATGTGGATCTGACAGATCTGGAGAATTCCATCAATGATCTCTCTGACGGCAGCGAGCAGCTTGAAGACGGAAGCAAACAGATCAAAGATGGTCTGGGAACCTTAAAGGACAGCATGGGTGCGTTTACGAGCGGCGCATCCGATCTGAGCAGCGGTATCAAGGATTATACGGACGGCGCGAAAAAGTTAAATGACGGTCTGAGTACCCTGAACGCCAGCGTCGGTACACTTTCCAAGGGAGCTAAGACACTGGATGCCAGTGCAAAGACGATCGCGGAAGGTGTCAGGACGCTGGATCAGGCGCTGAACGCAGAGATGAGTGAAAAGGAGAAGGCTACTGCAAAAAAACAAGTGTCTGCGCAGTTTGCAGAGGGCGGCACGACCTACAATTATATTTATCAGGCAGCAGCAAGCAACTTCACAAACACGATGACAAGTGATGCAACAGTCGGACAGATCCAGTCCGGTATTTCCGGCATGGGATTGACCAGTGACGGCGTGATCGCTGCATTGGCACAGTATTATGCCCAGAATGGTTTTGTGGATGCGGCGAGCGGAAAGAAGTACAGCGCACAGCAGTGTCAGGCGACAGTTCCCGGAACAAGTACGACCTATGCGGCTTATTTTGCAAGCACTGTATTAAAGGGCGGACTGGCGCAGGGAATTGCGGGAGGCATCGCGGCAAACGGCTCAGACGCAGTAGGAAGATCAGTCGTATCCGCATGTGAGAGCGCGGCACAGACAGCGGCGATCCAGGGTGCGGAAAATGCGAAGAAGACGATCGCTTCACAGATCGAGTCGGTTGACAAGAAGAGTGGTTACAGTCTCGTGAGCGGAACTTCTGCACTCAGCAAGGGCATTTCCACGCTGGCAGCAGGTGTCCCGGATCTGGTATCCGGTGTCGGTCAGCTTGCAAATGGTGCAAATACACTTGTCGCAAATAACGCGAAGCTGACAAAGGGTGCATCCAATCTGTCTGACGGTGCAAATAAAATCGCGGATGGTGTAGATAAGCTGGACGACGGCGCAGAAGAGTTGTATAATGGGGTTGCGAAGTTCAATGAAGAAGGAATCTCCAAACTGGTGGACGCATTTAACGGCGATGCAAAGGATCTGATCGATCGTATTGATGCAGTCGTGCAGGCGGGAGAGAACTACACGACATTTACAGGACTTGCAAAGGATCAGGTCGGTAGTGTAAAATTTATCATAAAGACAGATGCAGTTAAGTTGTCTGAATAAAGGAAAAGCCTGTGAGGAACGATACATGAACTGGTTAGAAACGATTCTGGTAACGCTAGGTGTCTCATTAGATATTTTTGCCGCTATGGCGTGCAAGGGCGCCCAACTCTCAAAAATAGAAAAAAAGCCGCTGGTGATCTTGTGTGTGCTGTTCGCCGTATGGCAGACAGCGGCGCTCTATATCGGCAGTGCGGCAGGTGCGTTCCTGCGTATGCGTGAAGTAAGTCCAAGAGGGGGAAATACGCAGATCATTGCGGTGGCGATCTTCGGAGTGCTCGGAATTTTGATGATCGGGAAAGCGTGGAAAAACGAGCCGATCATTGAGCACCGGGATGACCGGTATGCGTGGAAGGGATTGATCGCACGACTCGCTCTGATCAGTATCGGTACGCTGGTGCTCGGAGTGGCGCTCGGCTTCCTCGGAACCGGAACCGTGACACTGCTCACAGTCATTTCAGCAGCCACGGTGATCGTGGTGATCGCCGGATTGTATGTGGGATATCACATGGGCTATGAGCAGAAGACAAAAGCGTATGCGGTCGGTGGTGTGCTCCTGCTTCTGGGCGCCGTGGATACGGTCTTCCGGTTTGTGATGGTCTAGCACGCATAGACCGATCGAAGGTGAAGATCAGGAATGTAATAATTTTTCAATCAGACGCGATGCTTCACTGCGGGTGAGATGGTCAATATCGACCGATTCAGATAATTTATCAGGATTTTCAGACAGCAGCCTTTGGAGCTGTTCCCTTTGGGGAATGGTGACGGGCTGCTGTTTTTTGATGTTTACGTGAAGCGGCTTGGGGGCAAAGGTGTGGGGGTCTGCTTCGCCATATTCCTTAAGCAGGCGTTCATAGACGAGCGCAGCCGCGTAGGCATCCGAAACGGCGCGGTGGACAGTCCCCGTATCGATATGAAACAGTTCACGCAGCTCAGTGAGCTTCTTTTTCTGCTCATCCGGAAGAAATTTGCGGGCGAGCTTTAATGTATCGATGCCCGACCGCTCAAAGGGCAGCCCGGCATTGACAAAAGCCTGCTTTAAGAAGCTGTAGTCGAAGCTCAGGTTGTGTCCCAAAAGCGGCAGTTCGCCGGCAAACTCCAGAAAGCGCGGGAGCACGTCGGACAGCTCCTCGCCGCCGTCTGCCATTTTCTGCGTGATACCGGTGAGCTCCGTGATCGATTCAGGGACAGCGCAGTGCGGGTTGATGAGTGCCGAAAACTCGCCGGCTGGCTTGCCGTTCTCCATGCGTAGCGCACCGATCTCCAGGATATGATCTTTTTTTACGTTCAGTCCGGTCATTTCCAGATCAATTGCCAGATAAGTCATCTTATAAGTCCTTTCAGTTGTCAGAGCTGTTCTACAGTAGCCTGATACGTCAGCGGATCACGCACTTCATAGTCGAAACGGTAGAATAGCGGCTCATCAGTACGTGGTGGCAGCGCGTTTATTGTGTCTGAGTCCCGCAGAGGAAATGCATAATGAAACACCTCTGTGTGGCGCAGACTGCCCTTGTTCTCCGGGTTCAAATCGCGGATTGTCTGCTTGTATGGCGCAAGGTCATTCGCCCAGTCCGGGCGGCGCTTGCAGTTTTCGCGCGCGTAAAGGTCGAAGACAAGTGCCTCGCGAAACAGCGGAAGCAGCTCGTCGGCGTTCCCTGTGATCGTACCGTTTCGAAGCTCTTCCTGCAAAAAATCAAGCAGTATCTCACAACGCGCCGGTCTCGAATGGCTGCACTCAAACAATCCGTTTTGGTCATAGTGATCACCCAGACGCTGAAAAAAGTCGAAGGAACTTTCATACATACACAGGAACAGGCGGATGGCGAGCGCATACTGCCAGCTGTTGTAGTAGACCTCCACCATCTCTTCCACGCGCTTGATGCGCAGTACATCGTCATAGGAAAGCCACTTTGTCGACAGTACCTCGTAAGGCGCGGTTTCATGGCGGATCATGTCGTATTCCTTAGCATGTTCATACATGTAGGAACCCTTCAGTACCTTTAAAAAGCCGAGCTGAAGCTGGCTGGGCCCCAGTGCAAAGATCTCATCAAAGGACCTTGCAAATGTATCGTAGTCCTCGTAAGGCAGTCCGGCGATCAGATCCAGATGCATGTGGATATTGTGCCATGTGCGGATGCGTGTCACGACTTCCTTCAGGCGGGGCAGATCCATTTGCCGGTGGATTTCCGAGATGGTGGCGGGATTGGTCGACTGTACACCGATCTCCAGCTGAATGAGACCGGGGCGAAAGGTGGAGAGCAGCTCCAATTCATCTTCACGGAACAGGTCAGCACTCACTTCAAAGTGAAAATTCGTCTTTCCGCGGTCGATCGCCTGAATGTGCTGCCAGATCGCCATGGCATGCTCGTGATTGCAGTTGAAGGTACGGTCGACGAACTTGACCTGAGGGATCTCCTGTTCCACAAAAAAGGAAAGCTCTTTTTTTACGAGATCAAGGCTGCGGAAGCGCAGTGTTTTTTCCAGAGATGAAAGACAGTAGCTGCATCGAAACGGGCAGCCGCGGCTCGATTCATAGTAGACAATGCGGTTTGCAAGGTCATCGGTCCGATCGTAGCAGAAAGGGATGCAATCGAGTGAAAGGGGGATGGCTTCGCCTGTCTGCACAAGAGCTCCGTCCCGGCGGAAGATCAGTCCCGGAATGTCGTCGAGGTATTCCGGAGAGCCGTAAACATAGTATCTTGCCAGTGAGGAAAAGGTGTCCTCGCCCTCGCCGCGCAGGATACCTGTCACTTCCGGGTGGGTAGTCAGAAATGATTCCGATTCAAAGGACACTTCCGGACCGCCCAGCCAGATGGGAACTTCCGGCAACAGTTTATGAACTTCACAAATCAACAGCTCTACATATGAAATGTTCCAGATATAGCAGGAGATACACAGCACATCCGGGTGTTCGCGATAGATGCCCTGAAGGATATGATCCGGCGCATGGTTGATCGTGTACTCCTTTAAAATCAGATGGTCCGCGCAGTCTGCGGTATAAGCGATAAAATTGCGCAGCGCCGGATTGGAGTGGATATATTTTGCATTGATGGCTGTCAGGACGATTTTCATGGCAGATGTTCCTCCAGCTTGCGCAGGATAGAATTTCTTCTGATGGAAGTAATTTTCTCTGCGGATTCATAAAGTGCATTAATTTTTTCGGGCTGCCCTTCGTATTCATATATTGTGGCAAGCAGTTCATAGGTTTTTGCGACATCCGAATTGAGGGAGAGCGCGTATTCTAACACCTGCCTTGCCTCTTCAACATGAGACAGTTCAAAAAGTTTTTCACCATAGTTTGCCAAAAGTGATACAAGCGTGCTATAATTGGTGTCGCACTGACTGAGTGTATTCAGGTTGGCGGCGCCGTAGCGCAGCTTCAGATCCGTGTTGGAGATGCCGTTTAAGTTGCAGATGGGCTGGGTTGACAGATCGCGGAGTGCATGCTCGTAGCTTACAAGCGCTTCGTCCTCGAACTTTCCCAGGGGAAGCGAATCAAGCGGCAGCTTGATGTAGGCGAGATTTGAGATGTCCTGCTTGCGCGTCCAGTTTGCCTCCTGTTCCCGTTCGCGGAATTCGTTCCAGACTTTTTCTTCGGAGCGCATGGCAGAGTTCCTGCGGATGGCGATATAGATCGTAACAATGATGAACACAGCTAAAAAAGGTAACAGCATAAGCAAATCCTTTCTAAATAAATACTTCATGAGGTGAAACGTATGAAACAATTAAAAAATCAAAAAAATAATAAACGACAGATCATAGCAGGGATCATCGCGATCATTCTTGTGTTTGCAATGGTGGTTCCCATGGTGATGAGCGCGCTGATCTGACAGCGCGTGACCCTGCAGTGCGAAATCGTTAATAATATACTAAAATCAGGAATTTATGTCAATTATTCTGGATGTTTTTGCGTATTGAAAAATGGGAAAGGGGTAGTATATAATTAAGATTCGAAACAGTATGGGATACAATACATAAAACCGGAAGAACAATCGCGTGAAATGAGGTTATCATATGAAAAATAAAAAATTAAATCTGGGATGGAAGCTTGGCGGTGCACTCGTGGCAGCAGTGATCTGCGCTGCAGGTGTTTATGTCGGAACGACGGTGTATGCACAGGATAATGGGGAGCGCCTGATCGCAGAAAATATTTATATCGGCGATATCGCAGTGGGCGGGATGACCCAGGCACAGGCGAATGAGGCAGTGGAGTCGTATATGGAGACTCTGAGTGACACACAGTTCACATTGACGGTGGACGATAAGAGTGTGACTGCGACTGCTGCAGACTTTGGCTTGACGTGGGCAAACCCGATCATTGTAAAGGATGCTGCAGATGTAGGCAGAACCGGCAACCTGATCGAGCGGTACAAATCCAAAAAAGATCTCGAGCATGAGAATCTGGTGTACGACATCAAATATACTGCGGATAAAGAAAAAGTAAAGAGCTTTCTGGAAATAAACACACAGGATATGAATCAGGAGGCGATCAATTACGGACTGATCCGTGAGAATGGCGGGTTTACGATGACGCCCGGACAGAACGGTGTTGCAGTGGATGTAGACAAGTCCGCGGACGAGATCGTATCCTATATCGAAGATACATGGGCGCAGACGGATGCAACCTTAGAGCTTGCGGCAAGTGTGGTGGAGCCGGAAGGCACAAAGGAGCAGTTAGAGCGCGTAAAGGATGTGTTAGGAACCTTTACGACAGATTTCGGAACCTCTTCCGCAGGACGTGCCCAGAATGTACGAAACGGTGCGAGCAAGATCAACGGAGCCGTACTGTACCCCGGTCAGCAGTTTTCCGTGTACGAGGCGGTCAATCCGTTTACTGCTGAGAACGGGTATGAACTGGCCGGCTCTTACGAGAACGGAACGACGGTTCAGACCTATGGCGGCGGTATCTGCCAGGTGTCAACGACGTTATACAATGCAGTGATCCGTGCAGAGCTTGCAATCGACCAGCGTTTCTGCCATTCCATGATCGTCAGCTATGTAAAGCCGTCGATGGATGCGGCGATTGCAGGCACTTATAAGGATCTGAAATTTACGAATAACTATGACTTCCCGATCTATATCGAAGGATATACAAGCGGTATGCAGATCACCTTTACGATCTATGGAGAGGAGACGCGTCCGGCGGGCAGAGAGGTTATTTATGAGAGCGAGACAACAAGTACCACAGAGCCGGAAACGAAATTTATAGCTTCTTCTGATTTCCCGATCGGCTATATGCACACGGAGCAGAGCGCGCATACCGGATATACGGCAAAATTGTGGAAGATCGTGAAGGAAAACGGCGTAGAAGTCAGCCGTGAGCCGTACAACAGCAGCACTTACAATGCTTCTCCAAAGATCATTACGGTCGGCATCAAGTCTGATAACGAAGAAGCAGT
Organism: Lachnospiraceae bacterium; assembly: GCA_051879675.1. Lineage (GTDB taxonomy): Bacteria > Bacillota > Clostridia > Lachnospirales > Lachnospiraceae > W0P33-017. Next base: position 27,962 of record JBJEML010000111.1, read on the forward strand.
GGCAGCGATCAAGGCAGCGATCGAGACTAAGGATGAAGCAACGGTAAAGGCTGCGGCAGAAGCAAACTCTGAAGAGGCTCTGAAACAAAAGGAAGAGGAAGAGAAGAAGCAGCAGGAAGAGGAAGATAAGAAGCAACAGGAAGAGGAAGGCGGTAAGAAACCTGTAAAACCCACAAAACCGTCAGAACCGGAAGTACCTGAAGATCCGGAGGAACCGGAGATGGAGGAAGACACAGTCGAATAACGTTCTGTGAATCAAAGAAAAAAGGATACGAAATATATGAAAGTAGGCAAAGTACCGGAGGCTGTACTGAAGAGATCAGTGCTAAAACAAATACAGACCAACCGTCCGGAAGTGCTTCTTGGCGCTTCCGTGGGGGAGGACTGCGCGGCAGTGGCATTGCAGGAGGACGAAATGTTTGTTTTATCGACCGATCCGATCACAGGCACTGCCAAGGACATCGGGCATCTGGCGATCCAGATTACTTTAAATGACCTTGCGAGTGCGGGAGCAGAGCCCATCGGTGTGATGCTTACTTTTCTTTTGCCCGAAAAGATCTCCGAGGCGAAGCTCCGAGCGATGATGGAGCAGGCGGAAGCCGCGGCGCATGCCGCGAATGTACAGATCATGGGAGGGCATACAGAGGTGACGCGTGTCGTCAATCAGCCGGTGATCTCTGTGGTCGGTGTCGGCAAGGCGAAAAAGGGCCGCCTGATCTCCACGGCGGGCGCGCGTCCCGGCATGGATGTGATCGTCACGAAATGGATCGGTCTGGAAGGCACGTCAATTATTGCAAAGGAAAAAGAAGAAGAGCTGTTAAGTCGTTATCCGAAGAGTCTGGTTGAAACGGCAAAGGACTTTGACGCGTATCTGTCTGTACTGCCGGAGGCGCGCATCGCGGTGGAGTCCGGTGTGAGCGCAATGCATGATGTGACCGAGGGAGGTATCTTCGGCGCATTGTGGGAGATGGCAGAGAGCGCTGGCGTCGGACTGGAAATCGACCTGAAAAAGATTCCCATTCGTCAGGAGACGGTGGAGGTCTGTGAGTTTTTTGATGTAAATCCGTATGAACTGATCAGCAGCGGAAGCATGCTGATGGCGGCATCTGACGGTAACGGTCTGGTGCGGGCGCTGGAGGCGGCAAACATACCGGCCGTGTGTGTCGGAAAGGTGACGGACGGCAATGACCGGGTGCTTTTATCCGGCGAGGAACGCCGTTTTCTGGAGCCGCCGAAAGCGGATGAACTTTATAAGGTAGTCTGAGACATAAAAAAGGAGTAAACATATGAGAGAGAAAATTTTGACATTTATTGAGAAAAACAGCCGGGTGGATCTGCATGAGCTGGCTGTACTTTTAGGCGTGGATGAGCAGATGGTCATAAACGAGCTGGCGGCGATGGAGGCAGAGCATGTGATCTGCGGCTATCACACATTGATCGACTGGGACAAGACGGATGTGGAGAAGGTGACAGCGATGATCGAGGTGCGCGTGACTCCGCAGCGCGACATGGGATTTGACAAAGTCGCAGAGCGCATTTATAACTACCCGGAGGTAAATTCCGTATATCTGATCTCCGGCGGCTTTGATCTGATGGTAACGCTGGAGGGAAAGACGCTTCGTGATATCTCCACGTTTGTAACGGATAAGCTCTCAACACTGGATTCCGTGCTCAGCACGAAGACAAACTTTATTCTGAAGAAATATAAAGACCATGGCACTGTCATGGCAGAAGCACCGAAGGACGAAAGGATGTTGATGATACCATGAGAAATCCGCTGAACGAAAAGGTTGCAACGATAAAGCCCTCCGGAATCCGAAAATTTTTTGACATCGTGAGTGAGATGCAGGATGCCATCTCTCTTGGTGTGGGTGAGCCGGATTTTGATACGCCATGGCATATTCGTGACGAGGGCATTTATACATTAGAAAAGGGACGTACCTTTTATACATCAAATGCGGGTTTAAAGGAGCTTCGCATTGAGATCTCAAAGTACTTAGACCGCAGATTTCATCTGCAATATAATCCGCTGACCGAAATACTGATCACTGTGGGAGGCAGCGAAGGTATTGACAACGCCTTTCGCGCAATGATCGATCCCGGCGATGAGGTGCTCATCCCCCAGCCGAGTTATGTGTCCTATGAGCCGTGCTGTGTGCTCGCAGGAGGCGTTCCGGTCATTATTGAATTACAGGAAAAGGATCAGTTCCGCCTGACACCGGAGGCGCTGGAGGCGGCGATCACGCCGAAGACAAAGATTCTCGTGCTGCCCTTCCCGAATAATCCGACCGGAGCGGTCATGGAAAGATCAGATCTGGAGGCGATCGCTGAGGTCATTATCAAACACGACCTGTTTGTACTCAGCGACGAGATCTATGCGGAGCTATGCTATCTGGAGGAACACACATCTATTGCATCTCTGCCCGGCATGCGTGAGCGCACAGTCGTGATCAACGGCTTTTCCAAGTCCCATGCGATGACCGGATGGCGTCTCGGCTATGCCTGCGGTCCGAAGGTCATCATGGATCAGATCTTGAAGATCCATCAGTTTGCGATCATGTGCGCCCCGACGAACAGTCAGTATGCGGCTGTGGAGGCGATGCGAAACGGTGATGAGGATGTTGCCATGATGCGGGAGCAGTATAACCAGAGACGGCGGTTTTTGATGCATGAGTTCGAGCGGATGGGCTTACAGTGCTTTGAACCGTTTGGCGCTTTCTATATTTTCCCGTCCATCAAGGAATTTGGCATGAGCTCAGACGAGTTCGCCACCAGATTGTTGCGGGAAGAAAAAGTGGCAGTCGTTCCGGGCACGGCGTTCGGCGATTGCGGAGAAGGCTTCCTTCGTATTTCCTATGCGTATTCTCTGGATAGTCTGAAGGTGGCGATCGGCAGACTGGAGAAATTTATTACGAGACTGCGTGCGGAGGCGGAGCAGGCATGATCAATATCGTTTTGTTAGAGCCGGAGATTCCGGCAAATACAGGAAATATCGGGCGTACCTGTGTGGCAACCGGCACCAGGCTGCATCTGATCGAGCCGCTGGGCTTTTCTCTGAGTGAAAAGGCATTAAAGCGCGCCGGTATGGATTACTGGTCGGAACTGGATGTGACGACTTATGTAGATTACGAGGATTTTCTCACGCGCAATCCGGGTGCAAAGGTCTATTTTGCGACAACAAAGGGGCGTCACATTTATTCTGACGCACATTATGAGGATAACTGCTATATTATGTTTGGAAAAGAGAGTGCAGGTATTCCGGAGGAGATCCTGAAGGAACACCCGGACACATGCGTCCGTATTCCGATGATCGGTGAGACGCGCTCACTCAACTTGTCCAACTCGGTAGCGATCGTTTTATATGAAGCTCTGCGGCAGCAAGGCTTTGTGCACATGAAGACAGAGGGTGAGCTGCACCGGTTGCACTGGTAACACCGGTTGAAAGGTCAAAAACGTATGGCGACAATGATGGTAAAAGCAAGGCAACTGGTACATGAATATATCCGCCGTGATGAGGAGGGCAATCCCAT
>JBJEML010000112.1:0-31113 GCA_051879675.1 Lachnospiraceae bacterium
TTGCGGATATATGCGCTGAACGATACCCCCACAGCCTTGTGGAACTGACTGCCCAGATATTCCTGTGTCATATTCAATCGATCAGCAATTTCTCCCAATGTAATGCCGTCTGCGTAAAACTCATGGATCATACTCTGTGCTTTCTTTACAGCAAGGTTTGCAGACTCTGCTTCACTTTTCTCTATCTTGATCGCATCCAGAAGTTCCATGCAGCATGCACTCAGTTCATATTTTGTCTTCGCACTCATAATGCGGTTCAGAAGCACACGCTGATCGATCTCCCGATATTCGATCCTATTGATTTCTTTTGCAACATTTAAAAATGCCCATAAAAAACGCACATACGATTCCTTGATCTCCTTAGGTAAGAAAATTTTTCCACCCGAAAAATGAGCTTCAAATTTTTGCATGATCTTTTCGATTTTTTCTTTTTCCCCCGTACAGATGGCAGTCTTTAACTGATTCTCAAGATCAACCGGATAGATACAGACCTCTGTCTGCACTTTAGTCGTTTTGGGGTACGAGATCAACACATCATCCCCCAGCACGATCGTCCAATCCATGTACGGCAACAGTTCCTGATAACCTTCCCGCACCGCCTTGATTCCCTCTACCTCGATCAGTCCGTAACTGACCCTCCGCTCATATGCATCTCGTTTCTGCAGCAAGATCCGATTCTGATACCAACGTTCAAATTCCTGTCTGCTCTCGTATCCATAAATGACAAACAACATACATTTTTCATACTCAAGCTCTACCGGACAGCAATGAAACCCTTTTTCATGTTCCAAAAGTCCGATCAATTCCTGACATTTCCTTTTATGGCGGTCTGAGAACAAGTCGCCCATATACACCAGCAATTCCAATAACGGCATGTTTGCCCGTATCTCATATTTGTGAAATAGAAAATCCTCAATTTTGCCATCAATGACTGCCGTGCCATGTATGATCCCGGAAATGATATTTTCCAAATGACCGATGGCATCCGGTGTCCGATTCTTCTCCTGCTCACACATCTGTTGGATTTTTCCTATCACCTGAACAAATTCCTGCACGACCACCGGTTTGATCAGGTAATCCTGTACGCCCAGCCGTACTGCCTGCTGCGCATATGAAAACTCAGAATATGCTGTCAATACGATCACTTTGGGATAGAGTCCCTTTTCCTGCACATTCCTTAACATTTCCAATCCATCCATGACAGGCATTTTTATGTCCGTAATGACCAGATCGGGCATATATGTTTCTATACACGCGGTCCCAGCCTGACCATTCTCTGCGGTTCCCACGATCTCCATTTCCGGAAACATCTTTTGGATCAGCTTGCACAGTCCTTCCCGGATTCGTATTTCATCTTCCACTACAACTACTTTCATTTCAACCCCCACTTATGTTTACAATGGAATACGGATATTGACTCTTGTTCCCTTATCGATTTCGCTCTCGATCCGGACATCAGCCTTTTCACCATAATACATCCGAATTCTTGTGATCGCATTTTCCATTCCGATATGTCTCTTTGTTTCGGCATTTCCGAAAACACCATGATTCACTTCCCAGACCATCTCTTCTGTCATACCACAGCCGTTATCTTCGATCCTGATGCATATTGCATCTTCCTCGCGGCACATTTCAACGTTTAGAACATGTCTGCGGCTTACGCCTTCGAAGCCATGTAAAATAGCATTCTCAATAAACGGCTGCAACAGAAGCTTATGGATCGGCAACTCCATCAGCTCCGGTTCAATACTCATGTTACATTCAAAGGCATTTTTCAGACGGTTCTGCTGAAGGAATATGTACTGCTTTAACCATTGTACCTCTTCACAGATCTTTACGATACCGTTACTATTTGTTATACCATATCGCAAGATACTTGCCAGTGCAGTAATATTGTTACTGATATCATACTCATCTTTATCAATCGCCATCCAGTTGATCGTGTCCAGCGTATTATATAAAAAATGAGGATTGATCTGCGCCTCCAGCGCCGTGATCTCTGCATTTTTCTGTTTTTCCGTAGTGATCTTCAACTTTTCCATCGTGGCATTAAATTCGTCCGCAATAATATCGATCTCCGTCGGACGATCCTTGTCAGGTGCTACCTTCACATTCAGATCCCCCTTACCTGCAAGCTTCATCGTTTCAACCACTTTTTTTATGGAATGTATCATTCTCATGATCTGACTAATGATCAGGAACAGAACGATCACCAGAGATGCCAGCGTGACAACTACAAGCAATTCCTGCTGCTTATGCAGATTTGATATCAGTTCTTCCTGATTCGTCACCCGCACGATCGTCCAACCGGTTTTATCGTCATAGATCGTATATACGGACAACTCCCCATCGCCCAGAACTCGGGATTGTCTGACCATATTCCGGCACGCGGATTTCTTCTCTTTCTCTGTTGCATACTGAGAGAAAATGGGTGTCCCGATCTTACTGCCATCATAATAGGATACGATACAGCCTTTGCCATCCACAATAAAATTCACCCCGTCCGCGTTACTGGAGGAGCATATTTCTTTTAATAAGCGCTCATCGATACTTACCATAACGATTCCACACTGCTTGTTTACATCCCTGTAATCAATGATACGATGACCGATATGAAACAAATAATAAGAATTGCTTCCAAACACGACACCTTCTCCCGTCGTAAGAAGATGCGTTTTATTATCACTGCTGACGATCCGATAAAGTTCCTCCTGCGAAAACGGGATACTTTCCATCCACGAGGTATTTGTGGTCGATGCCGTCAGCTGATCATAAAAGATCAGTTCGCCACTATCCGTAATGATTGAAATGGATTTCACATAATCCTTTGTATAAAACAGACCACGTAAGGTTTTTCGCAACAACTTTCTGTTATTTGCGATATCCTCACCTTCATTGATCTTGTCTACGATCTCCACGATCGAATCATCTGTATAGACCTGGAACAGGATATCTTTGTAAGATTCCAGCCAGACATCCAACGTCACTTTTGTCTGCTGCAGATTGGCCTGGATCATGCCATCGACCTTCTCGTGTACCAGCTTGGATGTATTGTAGTAGGATATGATGTTAACCAATAAGATCGGCACCACTGAGGTCGCGATAAACGCTACGATCAGTCTTGTTTTTATACTTTTTCTGTCAAATCGCTTTTTTCCCATAGACGCCCCCATTTACCACCTTTCAGCCTTCTGTCCCTTTGCCAAAAGAGATTGTGCCAAAAACGCTACTGACATAAAAAATACCTCTACGACAACAGTACTGCCACAGCCCGCATATCTTCAGGGATCTTGCAAATCAGGCTGGTTTCCTCCAGTCTTACATCTGCTTCATCATCAGAATAGATCTCTGCTATCCGGAATTCCCGATCGGACGGCAGAGAAATCTTCAGCGGCTGGTCATGTTCGCCGTTAAATGTGTGAAATACCGCCATCGCCAGTTGTTCTGCCTCACCGGTTCCAAGACGCAGCAGGCACTGCCAGCCGTTGGGATGCCGGTAGCTCACCACCTCGGGACCAAAACGCATACTGTATCCGTGTTTAATGACAGGTGCTGCCTTGCGATAAAATGCGATCCCGCGGTCGATCATCTGCCACTGCGCTTCTGACAGCTCCGTGACATCTCCGGACAGGCACATTCTGCCCAAAAATGTATTTGCAATCGAATAAGCGATCCGCTTCAAAGAGTCAGTTCTGCGGATCACTGCCCAGATCTGGCTCTGTCGCGGCAGGATGACACGATGAAGATTCGCCGCTATGATAGGTATTTCCTCACATTCATGCGCATCCGAAAAGGATGCCATACTACATTCGCTCATCATGAGCGGTTCCAGCTTATGACCACCGGAGGCACAGTTTTCCAGTATGATACCCGGCACTTCCCGCTTTACCCTTCGGATAAAAGCAAGCGATGCCTCCATATTTTGGCGAAGTCCCTCCCCCAGCGACTCTGCACCGTCGCAACCCACGCCGATGCTGTCGTTGTAATCCATCTTCATATATTCAAAGCCATAGGTATTCAGCGTTCCGATCACCTTTTTTGCCAGATCCTCCTGCACCCATTCCTGACGCATATCCCAAAACCTTCTCATTGAGGTTGTGAGCACTGCGCCATCCCTCTTCAGAAGATGATCTGTCTGCTGATAACTGTCTGCTTTTTTCCCAACATTATCGATCTCAAACCAGATGCCCGGTTTCATGCCATTTGCCTTGATGTAATCCACCGTCTTTTGCAATCCCTCCGGGAATAATTCCTTTGAGATCCGGTAATCTCCCATCGCGACATCCCACGGGATGCCCTCCTGTTTGTACCAGCCGCAGTCAATCACAAAATATGAAAAACCTTTCTCTTTGATCGTATCCACGATCGCGCATATATTTTCATGTGACGGGCAGCCCCAGGTCGTGCAATACTCATTAAAAATAACGGGCAGCTCCTGCTCAGACGCCGGTCCCGCATCCACGGCTGTCTCCAGCGCAGCCGTCATTCTCTGTGAAATATTGTCCACACCGCCGCCCCTGCACACAGACAGGATCGCTGTGGGCGTGGTAAAATGCTCACCGGGCGCTACATTCTTTTTCCAATGCCCAAAATCTGCATCTGCCAGACCGCCGGAAATATTCAGATCATCGCCTCTGCGATACAGCTCCATCTGCCATGAAGCATTGTGCATCAGTTGTACACCCCAGAAAATATCTGTTTTTGTATCCTCTGCCACAATATAAGGGAAATAGCCGTTCACAGGCATGGAACCGACCTGCCCAAATCTTTCGCACCGGACCGCATGACCACTCCACGACGGCTCCAGCTGCAATTCCTCCAAAAGCTGCGTCTGCAGTCTTCCCTCCATACTCCACACGCTGCGCATACGGTGTACACGAATCTTTCCCCATTCCTCAGAGCTGACAAACGGCGAGATCCCGCCGAGCGAAAAGCTGGACAACAGTTCCAGCTGTGCCGTCTGCGTCGAGTGATTTTCAAATACTGTATAAGAAAGCATGCTCCCCGCTTTGTTGTACCACGTTAATACATGTCTGCATACATAACCTCTCTCATCCCGAAATACGGTAATGATCTCCGTTTTTTCTTCCTGTTTTTCCACCTGTTGACTATCAAATGACAACGCCTCCACAGAGGCACTCTCACGCAATGTTCTTCCGCCTGCATATGCTCCCTGATAGGTATCTCCTGTGAGTTTCACCTGCACCAGATTATCCGGATACGGTTTTTCCTTATGCGCCGGCTCATAGCAGGCATCTTCGGGAAGCAGTACCAGTTCCATACTGCCCGTCTCTTCATCCTGTACATAGACAGCCTTCATATCCCCCAATAAGATTTCACTATACACATACTTCATGGTCTCCCACTCCTTTACACCAAAAGATTTTTGAATCCTCATGGACAACATTATACTTTACTTACTTCCGTTTATTCAATACTATTATGATCTTAAAAAATAAGATCTGCGTACATCAATGTACGCAGATCTGTATGATCTCACTCATCCATTTCTGATATTCTGTTTCTTCCTGTGTCAATTCCTGTTTTGCATCGTTCCATGCAAAGCGGCGGATACTGTATGTGCCTTGTTCATAGTCATAGCCATCACCTGTATCTTCATACAACTCATAGGTGCAGTCTGCGCCCGGATACACATGCAACCGGACACCTGCCTGCTGCACTTCATCTGCAAAACAGATATCCTTTGCCGACATCGGCAGGATGCTTCCCGCTCGGACAAAGACCGGTATTTCATCGATCGGGCAGGAGACGGTTATACTCTGTCCGCCGGTATATTTTTTATCAGACCGGAAATCGTACCAGTCACATCCTCGCGGCAGATATATATCCCGAAGAACCGCTTCCGGTTTCTCCGCTTTGATCTCACCGGCAGGCGTAGTAATCGGGCAGATCAACAGTGAATGTCCAAACAGAAACTGATCATCTATCCGCAACGCATCTTTATCTTCCGGAAAATCAAACGCCAAAAGCCGGAGCATCGTCTGATCATCTTTCCATACGCTTCCCGCACAGGAATAAATATATGGCAACAAGCGGTAACGCAGCCGGTTTGCCGCCAAAAGTGCATCATAATACGGATCACCGGGTTCTCCGAATGCCCACATTTCTCTGCGTACATCCGTGCCGTGACTCCTGAATACAGGAAGAAAAACACCCAACTGATACCATCTGACAAACAGTTCCCGATAACGTGGATCTTCCAGTCCGTCATCATACGCGCCGGACCAGAACCACGGTTCGCCGCCTTTTACAAAAAATGCTCCGATATCCAGTGTCCAGTACGGATGTCCGCTTGCACAGAAATTCAAGCCGTTTCGTATCTGATCTTTCATGGATTCCCAGCTCGCGGAAATATCTCCGGACCAAAGGATCGTTCCGTATTTCTGGCAGCCGGAATATCCGTTTCGGGTCAGATTCACCACACGCTTTTCTTCTGTCACACCGCGCTGACCCTCGTAGATCCCTTTTGCATGATACAGACCATAGGCATTTCCCAGTTCCGCCGGGAGCATTTTTTTTGTCTGCTCCAAAAATTCCTCATACATTTTTTCCGGCACAGGCTGTTCTTCACGTGTCCACTCCGGTGTGAAGGGCTCACAGGAATCGCACCACCATGCATCGACGCCATACTGACCCAGTCCCTGCTGTGTCTGTTCCCAGTAACAGTCACGCGCCTTGGCGCTAAATGCATCATAGATGTCAGATGCGGGCAGCAGATATCCTTTCCGGTTCATCTCGTCGTAATTTCCACTATCCACATGCATGCACGGCCAGATGGATATCATAAAATGAATATTTTGTTCATGCAGTTCTTCTGTCATTGCTTTTGGAGAAGGAAAACGAGCCGGATCAAACGACTTTTGTCCCCACAGCTCATCTGCCCAGTAATGCCAGTCCAATACGATCGTGTCCAGTCCGATCCCGCGTCTGCGATGCTCTTTTGCAACAGCCAGGATCTCCTCCTGCGTCTCATATCGCTCCTGAGACTGGATAAAGCCAAATGCCCAGCGCGGCAGCATCGCTGCCTTTCCGGTCAGACTACGATAGCCCCTGATCACCTCATCAAAGGACGGGCCATAGAGGAAAAAGTAATTCAGCTGTTCGTCAGCCTCTGTCATAAAATAAGAGTCCGCAGGTGGTACATCGCTAAATACTGCCGGGCTTCCGGTTGGAACAAACAGCCCATAGCCCATGGAAGATACAAGCATCGGAATCGCGATCTTCAGATTCGCCTGATGCAGATAGCGAACGGTTCCCCGCAGGTTCAGCGGGCCGGATTCGTCCTGACCCAGTCCGTACAACACTTCATCCTCCTGCCACTTCCAGTATACGGTCGTGCGATATAATTGTTTGTCAAACTCCCGCGTTGCGTATTCAATGACATTTTTCTTTCCGTCCGGGGTATCCACCTGACGGATAACTGCATGCTCATCGATCACTGTCCGATAAGAGTCAAACGCTTCGATACTTTTACTGTATTGTTCCCGTTCCTCAAGCAGCAGTTTCCCGCCTCGTGTGTAGTAACGGATGGATGCAGTCGCCCGCTCTATCTGCACCTCCACATTCTTTGTCAGCACATGAATACATGTATTCGTGCTGATGAAATGCCACTGTCTGAAATCCGGCTTTGCCTCTACACCTACACCATACGATGCGGAAAATTCCTCTTTTTTCGTATAACTGATGCCAATGATCGTGTCACTCCACGGAGTCACGCGGATGATTCCCTTTTGCGTATATAAATACAGTCCGTCTTCTTTTCGTTCTTCCCGACTGATCTCAAATGTTTTTTTCTTGACTGCCTGAAGCATATACTTTTCTCCTAATGATCATCCTTTGACTGCACCTGCAGTCATACCGGTAACGATATATTTCTGTCCGAGCAGATACACAATGATGACCGGAAGACTGGTCAGAAGGATATCCGCACATACAAGATTCCAATCCATAAAATACATGCCAAAGAAATTGTATACAGATAAGGTCATCGGCCATTTCTCCGAGCTGCCAAGGAAATACAGCGGAGACACAAACTCATTCCATGTATTTAAGAAGGTCAATACAAATACGGTAGCCAGTACCGGCTTGAGCAGCGGAAAGATCACAAGGAAAAACAGCTTGATAGAGCCACAGCCGTCGATGATCGCCGCCTCATCCAGATCGATCGGTATGCGGGCGATAAATCCATGGATCAAAAATACTGCGAAGGGAAGCTGCATTGCTGTGTACAACAGAATGATACCCAGCTGTGTATTGTTGATATGGAAAAACTGCATCACTTTCATCAAAGCCACATAGTTGACAGGCAATGTAATTCCAAGTGCAATATATAAATACAATGCTTTATTCAGCTTTGTGGCGTTTCTGGACAATACATATGCTGCCATGACTGCAGTCACGCTGCATAAGAGCACACTGCCGACGGAATATAGCGCACTGTTTCCAAAGGAGGTGAGAAGCTTTCCTTTTTCTATTACAACCGTAAAGTTTTCCCACATGATCGGCAACTCTGGTAATGCCAGATTCATTGCAGCAGCCGCGTTTTTATCCTTTAAGGAATTAATGATGATAATAAGTAACGGAACGAGGCAGATCAATGACAATACCCAGGCGATCAGGTTCACGCAGACCGCATATGTTCTTTTTTTCGCTTTCATTATTCCTCTACCTCCCCTGCTGTCATAACACGGATCATAAAGAATCCGATCACAAGCATAAAAATAAACATTACGGATGACAACGCAGTACCAACCGCATACTGTCCGGTTCCGAATTTCTTAAACACTTCGGTGTAAAGCACTTCAGTCGTCGCATCTCCGGGGCCACCGTTTGTCAATGCATAGATCATATCAAATACCTTCAAGCCGTAAATGACGTTCAACACAGTGGTTGTCGCCAGTGTCGGCATGAGTAGCGGCAATGTGATCTTGAAAAATTTCTGTATACCGGAAGCACCATCGATACTTGCTGCCTCGTAATACTCGGATGAGATGCTCATGATTCCTGCAATCAGGATGGTCATGATATATCCGGTTCCTCGCCATACATCCACTGCGATGACTGTTCCAAACGCATATTTGGGGCTCGTCAGCCACTGCAATGCCAAAGCATCCAGTCCGATGGCACGGAGAAATGTGTTCAGGATTCCGGTTGCCGGATTTAAAATCGAAGAAAATACCAGACCAATGATCAGTGTTGAGAGCACGGAGGGCATGAACATGACACCTCTGTGGAAATTCAGCACTTTGACAGATTTTGTGAGCAACACTGCAAGCAGCAGACCCAACACGTTTTTTAATATCGTGGTGAGAAGTGTAAACATCAGTGTATTTTTAATGATCTTCATATAATTTTCATCTGCCGAGAAGATCAATTTAAAATTGTCAAACCCGATAAAATGCAAGTCTGTCGTATACGCCGACCAGTCTGTAAATGAATAGCCGATACCGATCAAACTGGGCACTACAAACAGCGCGGTATAGATCACCAGTGCACCGACCGCAAACCAGATCGGATATGTTTTTCCGTTTCTCATATCAAAAAATCCTCCTCCTAAAAACAGCCGGTATTATCTAATACCGGCTGTTTCAATCATTCATTTCCGATCAGGCGGTTAGTTCCATGCCGGATCTCCTGCTGCCTTTGCCTGATCCGCACGCCCCTTATCAATTCTTGACAATACTTCATCCGCGTCAATATCACCAAGGATCATTGCTGACAGATAATTTCCGATATCCATCCACTGAGGATTTACATATTTTACAGCAGTCTGGTATACGGTTGCCTGATTATTCGTATATGCATCATAGAATTCCTTTACAGAACCTGCGTATGCAGTCGGAGCATTCGTATACGGTAACTTGTTGAACTTAGCTACGTTGTCGGTCAGATATGCGAGGCTCTCATCTGATGCAAGATATTCCAGATACTGCTGTGCCTCTTTTGCATGCTCAGATCCTGAATAAATGAATCTTGCAGGACCTGCAGGGTTTACGTTCAAGGTCTGGTTGTCTGCCAAAGGCATTACAAAGTATCCGATATCATCCTTCTTCAGCTCGCCGCCGATCGCCTCTACCTCATCGCCGAATCCCTGATTTGCGATGGTCATGGCATACTCGCCGGAAGCAACGCTTGCTGCAGCGTTCGCATACTGATTTGACATGTAGTTATCGCCCCAATATCCCTTATCAACCATGCTCTTGATCTGCTCCAGGATCGTCTTCATCGTTGCATTCCCTGCGAAGGTGATCTCGTTGTTGTTCAGCTTATCAGCGGTTCCGGCCTCTTTGGTCTCAACAGCTACACAGGTCTCCGGGAACCAGAGCACATGATGCCAGCCGTCTGATACTGCTTCGTAAATCGGTGTTACGCCGGAATCCTTGATCTTCTGGCATGCTGCCTCGAAGCTTGCGAAATCAGTAGGTACTGAAATTCCAAGATCGCTGAAAAGTTTCTTGTTATATGCAACTGCCCATACTGCGGAAACGTCCTGAATCGGCTGTCCGTATAATTTGCCGTCTACCATCAATTCCTCAGCTGCCAACGGATCTACATTGCCTGCCCAGCTCTCACCGCTTAAGTCAACTGCATTCTGCTCTACATTGAACTGCGTCTTAATATCAAATCTGCCACTCTGTGCAGCAAAAATATCAGTGCACTCGCCGGTATTCAGCTTTGTTGTTAAAAGGTTTGTATACTGATCGGAAGGAACGATCTGATAATCGATCTTGATACCGGTCTCTGCGGTAAACTTCTCTGCCAACTCCATCTCTGCGTCCTGGATCCAGTCCTGACTTGCCATGATGGAAAGCGTAACATCGCTCTTTGCGCCTTCGTCTGAGCTTGCTGCATCGCTGCTTGCCGCGTCATCCTTCTTTTCGGTTGCTGCCGGCTGCTCAGCCTTTGCACCTGCGTCATCAGATTTGCTGCCACACGCGGTCATGGAAAGAACCATTGCCATTGCAAGCAGCACACTTACTACTTTCTTTTTCATTCTTTTTTACCCCCCTGTTTTTTACGGCACTTCTGCCGTTTTGTTTTGTTTGTACTTGTATTATGCAAAAGTTCCCAGTATAATTGAATAGACAAAACGCACTTCTGATTTGTCTTTTTTTAACCATCCGCTGACAGCGAAGCATTGCCGCACACGGTCTGCGCGGCGATTTGGAGAAAGGATTCTATGTATGATGAAGCGTTCCGGACAAAAAAGCATTTTGTACACACTGTTTCTTCCATATACGCTGTTATTCATTTTTGCGTTTGTAATGATTATTTCTTATTATGTGTACAGTGAAAGTCAGAAGCTCCGCGAGGCTTCTTTTCAGTCCATTGAAAACAACATTGTCAATATCACAAAAAATATGGATTCCATGGTGGATACACTTGATACCGTATCACAGAATGTGATCTATTCCAATCTGGTCAAGGAGCACTTTGCATCCTATGTCAACTACTCGAATACTGATATCACAGGCGACACTTTAAACTCCTATAATCATACACGCAATAACAAGATCCTGTACGATCTTCTGGTGGCCATGATCGGTCCGAACACGCCGGTCGACCAGATCTATCTGTATGGTCTTGAGCACAGTACCTTCGGCGTCGGTCTCGACAATTCATCCAGCCCTTACTGTGTAAAATTTAAGGACTGGTATGAACCAACCGTAGAGAAAAACGGGGAAAAGCATCTGTTTGAGGAACGCGATGACCGGTTAGAAAAATATTTCACCTATGAGGATGGTCAGCACTTTCTTGGACTGTCCCGTGTTTACTATAACTCATTCAACGTTCCCCAGGGCATTATTGAGGTCAAAAAATCCATGTCCTCTCTCACACGTACCATTTATTCCTATCATGCATCCTATGGGGAAAATTTCTATATTTTTGATGCGGAAGGAAATCTTATATATCCATTCTATGAGTCGACTGATCCGGTTGATTATTTTGCTCTGATCACAGATGAGCAGATTCCTGTTTCAGTCCGTGCAAACTGCCAGGTAAAAAACGTAGGAGATACAGCGCTTCTATACACGACCTCCTCCTACAGCGGCTTTACGACAGTGGCCGTCGTGGAGCAGCGGCAGCTGCTCTCCCCAATCTTCCATTATGTTGCGACAAACCTGTTGTTATTACTGATCACTTGTGCCTGCATCGTTTTGCTTTCTTATGGGATCGCCCACAGAATCGGTACTCCTCTGGAACAGATGTATGGACAGATCCGCTCCTTCCACATTGACGCGGATGATCTGACAACTGTCGAGCTCAAAGAGGTAGATACGAACATTACAGAGCTCCATTCGCTCTATCGCGCCCTGATCAAGATGCAGTCCCGCGCGCAGGTTTCCATGCAGCAGGCACTGCAGCTCCAGAACAAAGAAATGCAGGCCCGCATGCTGGCGCTGCAGGCACAGATGAACCCTCATTTCCTGTATAATTCACTTGCCACCATTCAGGCAATGGCGGATGAAGGTATGACGGAAGAAATTGAACTCATGTGTCAGAACATGTCACACATCCTGCGCTATATTTCATCAGACAGCGAACAGCTCGTTGAGCTGCGTTATGAAGTAGCCCACACAAAGGACTATCTGGAATGTATGCGGATCCGCTATGACAACGAGCTGGACTACACGATCGATCTTCCGGAAGCGCTCTATGACTACCGTCTGCCAAAGCTGTGTCTGCAGCTGATCGTCGAAAATGCCATTAAGTTTACGACAAAAAAGAGAGGTCCCTGGCATGTGACGATCTCCGGTAAACTGACAGAAGATACCTGGGAAATACAGGTGATGGATAACGGCCCCGGATTTGATCCTGCAGAACTGGAGCATCTCATGCAGCAGATTGAGGAGATTGACCGGACCGGCGTGCTGCCGAATCTGGAGATCAACGGCATGGGGCTAATGAATATTTATATTCGATTTAAATTACTGTTTCACGGAAAATTTATTTTCCGTCTGAATAACCACGAACCGAATGGTGCCGTGGTAACGATAGGAGGTATCTTGAAATGAAATATCGGGTACTTGTCGCAGACGACGAAAAACTGATCGCAAAGAATATTGCAAAGTCAATTGAACAGATCAACCCCTGCTTTGAAGTCGCTGCTGTCTGCACCGACGGAAAAGAAGCGCTGGAGTATATAGCAGAAAACCCCATTCATGTGGTATTTACCGATATCCGTATGCCGGAAATGGACGGTCTGGAGCTCGCAAAACATCTTTTTCTGGATCATCCTTACATCCAGTGTGTCATCATCAGCGGTTATAATGATTTCGACTATGCGCGGTCTGCGATCTCCTATCAGGTAAAAAATTATCTTTTGAAACCGATCAACAAGGAGGAGCTGCACCAATGCCTCTCAAAGATCGAGGCACATCTGCATACCGCGTTTGCCGATCTGGAAACAGTACCAACGCAGGAAAAATCCACGGAAGAACTGGTCTGTCTCGTCAAGGAATATGTGCAGAAAAATTATCAGCATACGATTGACCTCTCGACCATGGCTGACACGCTCGGTTTTTCTTCCGCGTATCTGACGAAAATCTTTACGAAGCATGAGGGAATGCCACCCTCAAAATACATAAAAAAATACCGTCTGACGATTGCCAGACAGCTGCTTTTAACGACCGATATCCCAATCGCTGTCATTGCGGAACAGACCGGCTTCAATGACCAGTTCCACTTCAGCAAGACCTTTAAGGCTTCGGAGGGACTAAGTCCCTCCGAATACCGCGGAAAAAGACCTCTCACATGAGAGGTCTTTTTATTATGGTCAGTTCTCGTTTCCTATCTTCCGGCTCCGTTTGTTGTTCCGTTTGCACCGGCTGCGTTGTTGCCTGTGCCATTTGCACCATCTGTTACATCGTTTCCGATGTCTTCCACGGTATCTACGACGTCATTTCCGACATTCTCCACGCCGTCAACGACATCATCCACAACACCGTCTCCATTTACATCATTATTGACAGTACCGTTGTTGTCGGTCGCATTATTTACATTGTCAGTGCCGTTCATGTTATCCGTTCCGTTTGTGTTATTGTCAACGTTTGTATTATCCTGCGGAACAGTCGCGTTGTTGTCGGTCGTATTGCTATCAGTTGCATTGTTGTCAGTTGCGTTGTTGTTTGTACCGTTACCGCAAGCGGTTGTCATACAAAAGGTCAGCGTCAGCACTGCACACACCAGTACTTTTTTGAATAATAAAGTTTTTGATCTCATAAGATTCTCCTTTTTTTGCTTGTTTTTCTTTTAATATTTCCTGTTGTTATAAAAATATACCTGCTATTTTCATTTTTTTGCCGGAGTCATTGTTGTCCGTTTTTATGCCTGTTTTCGATTTTTACATTGATCACTTGCGCATTTTGGGCTTAAAGATCCATGCGGCAATATAGGACAGTATGAGTGCGGCGCTCACGCCTACCGCACAGGCCTCGAAACCGCCCATAAAAATGCCCATGAAGCCGTCACGGTCAATCGCTTCCTTCATGCCCTTCCAGAGCACATTGCCGAATCCGAGCAGCGGTACGGATGCGCCGGCTCCCGCCCAGTCCACAAAAGGCTGGTAAACGCCGATTGCCCCCAGCACACAGCCGGTACAGACCAGGAGCACCATGATCCGTCCGGGCAACAGCTTTGTCTTTTCCATCAAGATCTGCGTCAATGCACAGATGACTCCTCCCACCAAAAATGCGATCACATAGTCCATGTTCATTCCTCCAAATTTATGATTTTGTTATTACAATCACCGCAGCCTGCACACATTTTCCCGCCATACATTCTCCGGCGTCAATCGACGTGTTCAAGTACGACGCCGTGCGCGATGCCCGTGACATTCTGACCCTCGTTAAAGCTGACCTGCGACATGAGCGCTCCCGTGGGAATGAACAGGATGCGGCGGTACTCGCCGCTCATGAGCTTCGGCAGATACCACGCTGCCAGTGTCACCGCTGAACAGCCGCATCCGCTGCCACCCGCCTGCGTACCCTGTTCCTCACTGTCAAAGATCTTCATGCCACAGTCCTCATGAACGCTGCTGATATCGATGCCCTCGTCCTTTAACAGCTTGATCAGGATCTCCTGACCAACCGTTCCGAGATCACCGGTCACGATCTTGTCATAGTCTTTCGGTTTTCGGTTAAAATCACTCAGATGCGTGCGGATCAGGTCCATTGCTGCCGGTGCCATGGCTGCACCCATGTTCTGTGCATCCCTGATACCGTAATCCATGATCTTTCCGTTTGTGAAGCCCGTGATCTTTACCTGTGACTGTTCGGTGCCGAGCACATAGGCTCCGCTGCCCGTCACGGTCCACGTCGCCGAAAGCGGGCGCTGGTTGGCGTACTCTACCGGAAACCGAAAGTTTTTTTCTGCTCCGGCAAAGTGACTGGAGGTCACGACCAGCACCCGGTCTGCAAAACCGCCTGCCAGACACATGGATGCCAGGGACATTCCCTCTCCCAGTGTGGAGCAGGCACCGTACAGACCAAACAAAGGGATCTCATAATCCATCAGACCAAAGCAGGTGGCAATGTTTTGTCCCAGAAGATCCCCTGCGAACGCATATCGGATATCAGAAGCCTGAAGACTCGCCTTGCCCAGCGCCAGTGCCACCGCCTCCTTCTGCATGCGGCTCTCCGCCGCCTCCCAGGTCTCCTCGCCGAATTTGTCCGTGTCACAGATCATATCAAAATAGGATGCCAGCGGTCCCTCGCCCTCCATTTTCCCGACCACGGTTCCGCTGCTCTGAATATAGATGGGCTGCGTGGGCTCGACACTTGCCCTGCCCTTTTGCTGTAATTTTTCCAACTGTTCCAACATTCCAAGCCTTCCTTTTGTTTTTTTGTAGGATGTGTCGGTTGCTTGTCTTTTATGCATTGTAAAATCAGATGAAATGGGCTAAAATAAATGCAAAAGCAAACATAGATTCGATATTTTTCAGGGAGACATAGATGGACCGGCTGATCTTTCATGTAGATGTGAACTCTGCCTTTCTGAGCTGGCAGGCAAAATATGAAATGGAACAATTGCATATGGAACGGGATCTGCGTGCAATACCCGCTGCGGTTGGCGGAGACCCGAAAACCCGCCACGGCATCGTGCTGGCAAAATCCACGCCTGCAAAAAGATATGGTGTCACCACCGGTGAGCCGCTGGCCCGGGCACTGGAAAAATGTCCGGATCTCGTGGTCGTGCAGCCGGAATTTGATGAGTATGTGAAAAATTCACGTGCATTTATCGGCATTTTAAAAGAGGTGGCACCTGTCGTGGAGCAGGCGAGTATCGATGAGGCTTACTGCGATATGAGCGGCACCGGCCGCATGTACGGTGATCCGGTGGAATTTGCACACCGGCTCAAAGACCGCATCCGAGAGGAACTGCACTTTACAGTCAATGTCGGTATCTCCAACTGCAAGCTGCTCGCTAAAATGGCATCGGACTTTGAAAAACCGGATAAAGTACATACGCTGTTTCCCGACGAGATTGCGGAAAAAATGTGGCCGCTGCCCGCCGGGGAACTGTTTCTGGTGGGACGTTCCTCTGCCAAAAAGCTGGCAGGGCTCGGCATCCGCACGATCGGTGATATTGCACGGATGGATCCGGAGCTCTTACAGCTTCATTTCGGAAAACAAGGCAAAACCATGTGGGAATTTGCGGGCGGCATCGACGAATCTGCGGTGCGCAGTGAGAGCGATGCCGCCAAGAGTTACGGAAACTCTGTCACGCTGAGCTTTGACGTGACCGATGCCGACAGCGCAAAAAAGATCCTTCTGTCTCTGTGTGAGACTGTCGGTGCCAGACTGCGCGCCGACAAGGCATATATCCGCAGCGTGACAGTCACGATCAAAGACTGTGAATTTCGCACGACTTCTCATCAGGCGGGCTTGGATGATGCCACGAACGTGACAGAGGTCATTTACCGCAAAGCATGCACCCTTTTTGACCAGCTCTGGGATCATGCCCCCATCCGCCTGCTGGGTGTCTCCACCGGAAAGATCACGGACGATGCCTACAGTCAGATGGAGCTTTTTTCCACTGCTCCCGCAAACGCGCCTGCCCCGGAAAAACTCTCAAAGCTGAATGCTGCGATCGATCAGATCCGCGACCGCTACGGGGAGGATTCCGTCAAGCGCGCCCGGTTTCTGGAGGGCGGCAGTCATATGACAAAGGGGTTGAATAAAGCAAAAAGGGAGGAATAGACGATGTCACATCGTCCATTTCTCCCTTTTTCAAACTTCTGCGTACAATTACGCTTCTTCCTCTTTCTCATACATTTTCTTTCGCAAAAACCCGAGCACTGCCTCATAGTTTTCCGGGATGTGCGGGAAACTGCATCCGGTGCAGTCCTTGAATATCCGACCCTCCTTATTTTTACGGAAGACCGGATTGCCCGGGCAGTCCGGATAGGGGTTCATCGGACAGTAGCAGAACAGGCAGTTAAAGTCTCTGCCCTCCATGCCCGCATGGCAGGGGAAATATTTGCAGTCTCTGTTCTCAAAAAAACGCTGGCTGTTTTCCATTCTTTCATAATTCCTTTCCTGATCACTCTACACCGTCCACGTCGTCTGCGCTTTCTTTCATTTACATCGCCCAATATTCTCCGGTTCGCACACCGCTTGTTACCACAGCAACAGGATCTCCTCTTCGGGCAGGCGCAGGTACTTTGGCATCCCTCGTTCTTCGATCTCCTGATGGCTGCTCTTTTGTACATACCAGCATATATCCGGTGAATGGCTATAATATTTGTACTCAAAGGGATATTCTGCCACATCTGACAGATGAAACGCGACCACGTTCTCCGGCGTCATATCTCCCCATAGCGGTTCAAACATGTGGGCACGGATACCCACATAACGAAGCTCGGACGGCACCTCTTGTTGCAGTGTCAGCGTCAGATCCCAGTCCGGCACAGATACATGATGTTCATCAAGACGTTTGGCCGGCGCGATATTTTTACAGCCGGTCAGCCGCGCCGTCTCCATCTTGTGCGGATGCAAAAACAGCTCTTTTGTGTCTCCGAAGCAAACCTGTGCGCCATCATCAATGATCAACAGCTCCTGCGAAAAACGGTAGACTTCGTCCCGGTTGTGGGACACGAAGATCACTGTCCCGTCATAATCGGCAAGTGTCTCCATCAGCTCCTGCAGCAATTGATCCCGCAAAAAGGCATCCAGTGCCGCAAACGGTTCATCCAGAAGGATGAGCTGTGGCTCATACGCCATGATCCGCGCAAGTGCGACGCGCTGCTGCTGTCCTCCGGAAAGCTCCCCCGGAAAGCGCTTCGCGAGCCCTTCCAGCCGAAAACGCGCCAGCTGCTCCTGCACGCGGCGAATCTTTTCTTCCTTTGTTCCCTTCAGCCCGGCGGCGATATTCTGCTCCACACTCATATGGGGAAACAACGCATAATTCTGAAACAGATACCCCACATTTCTGCGCTGCGGCTTTTCATTGATCTTCTTTTCTTTATCAAAGAACACCTGTCCGTCCACCGTGATCTGTCCCTCATCGGGTGTCTCAATTCCCGCGATCGACTTTAAGGTCATGCTCTTTCCGCTGCCGGAAGCACCTAAAATACCAATTCGTTTCTGATCCGTTGAAAACGACAGATCTAATGAGAAATCCGGCAATTCTTTTTTTATCCTGCATGTAAACGACATTGATTCCTCCTACCAGCGTCTTCCACACTTTTCTTTCCGCCCGGTTACAAGATTCAGCAAAAAGATCGCAAAAAAAGCGATCAGCACCACGATCAGTGCCCAGATGCCGGCTGTCACAAAATCGCCATCCTGTATCACCATCGCAATGCGCTGCGTGATCGTCGCCGTTTTGCCCGGGATATTCCCCGCCAGCATGGAGGTCGCCCCGTATTCTCCCATCGCGCGGGCAAAGGTGAGGATCGTCCCTCCAAGAAGTCCCGGCTTTGCCAGCGGCACGATCACCTGCCAGAAGATCTTTGTCTCGGACATGCCGAGCGTACGGGCGGCATAGATCAGATTCGGGTCTATCTGCTCAAAGGCTGCGCGCGCGTTTCGGTACATGAGCGGAAAGGCAATAAACGTCGCAGCGATCACGCACCCCGCCCAGCTCTGCACGATCTTGATATCCAGCTTCTCATATAAAAACATCCCGACCGGTCTTCGCCTGCTGAACAGAAGCAGCAGAAAAAAGCCTGCTGCCGTGGGAGGCAGAACCATCGGCAGTGTCAGTATTCCGTCCAAAACTGCCCGGGTCCGTTTTCCGGCGCTCATCGAACGTTTTGCGGCAAAGATCCCGAGAAAAAACGAGAGGATCGTCGCCACGACACCGGTTTTTATTGAAATATAGAGCGGACTATAGTCCAGTTCCTTTAAGATCCCAATCAGGTCCATAAACGCTCCCTTTACGAAAGTCACAGGCCAAACAACACGTATTCCGTTACATGCTCTGACTTACATCCGTATTAAAATAGTAGCTGTCAAAAACGGCTTTTGCCTCATCTGAGAGGAGAAATTCATAAAACTCCTTCGCCTGCTCACTCTGCGCCTCATCCGCCTCATCATTTTTGACGAGACAGACCGGATAGCTCACTACCCCGGTCAGATCATAGGGCACCTTCTGCAGCACTTCCACCTCATCCTCATAGCCGTAAATATCGGAGTAGTAGGCAGTTCCCACCTCGCAGGTATCCTCCACCACAGCGAGAAGTGCCTTGCTGACGTTGTCCTGATCACTGATCGTGACGCCACCCAGCGCCTCGGAGACCTCTGCCCCCGTATACTCCTCGGGTGCCTTGTCCGCCGGCAGGATACCGAGATTGATCAGTGCCTGTCTGGTATATTTTCCCGCCGGCACGGAACCGTTCGCGAGTGCAACGGAAGACGCTTCACCTAAATCTTCCAGCCCTGTCACCTTCGTATCACTGTCCTTTCTCGTGACAACGATCAGCTGATTATTCACCACATTTGCACGGCTTCCATCTTTGATCAGACCATCCGCTTCCAGCGTGTCCATCTGTTTTTGTGCAGCGGAGAAAAAGATATCGCACGCATAGCCCTCCTGGATCTGTGTCAAAAGTCTACCGGAGCTATCCGCGTTGATCGTGATCTGCACGCCGGGATGATCCGATCGATACATCTCCGACAGCTCGCCCATAACCGTATTCAGACTCGCCGCTGCAAACACCTGTATTTCCGTCTCCTGTGCCTGTTTCTCACTTCCGCAGCCTCCGAGGCAGCATGCCATCAATCCCGTGATCAGTATCCCGGCTAACTTTCTCGTCATTTGTCATTCTCGCTTTCGTCTTGATTTTCCATCGGGCGTGCACACTCGCGCGCATTGCCCCGCAGTACATCCAGCCCGTGTGACAGTCGGGGCAGAAGGTAATCCAGAGACTCCTGCACAGCTTTGGGACTGCCGGGCAGATTGATGATCAGCGTATTTCCCCGGATTCCAGATGTGGCACGCGAAAACATCGCCCGGTCTGTAATTGTCATGGAATACGCGCGCAACGCCTCCGCGATACCCGGCGTCATACGCTCACACACGGCAATCGTTGCCTCCGGTGTGAGGTCTCTCGATGAAAATCCGGTTCCGCCCGTTGTAAAGACCACATCCATCTGCCGTCCGTCCGCCAGACGGATCAGCTCTTTTTCCAGTGGCTGCCTGCCATCCGGCAGCAGCAGCCGTTCGCGCACCGTATAGCCCGCCTTCTCCAGACAGTCTGCAAGCACCGCGCCGCTTTTGTCCTCGCGCTCACCGGCCGCCCCTTTGTCACTCAGCGTGATGACCGCCGCCTGATACGCGCGATCTGCCAGGGGTGGTTCCACACGAAATGTTTCTCCCACACGCAGCATCCCGCCGCGCACAACCTCCGCAAACACGCCCTCCCGCGGCATGATACAGTCACCCATACGCTGATAGATGGCGCAGTGGTTGTGACACTCCTTTCCGATCTGTGTCAGTTCGAGGATCGCCTCGTCAAAATGTATTCTGCTGCCGACTGCAATCGTACGCAGATCCACACCCTGCACGATCAGATTTTCCCCGAACGCTCCAAAGGCAACATCCGCTCCGCGCGCACGAAATGCTTCTATTTTTTCATTGGATAACAGGCTTACCTGACGGTGCCAGTTTCCGGCATGTGCATCGCCCCGGATCCCATAACCCGCCTCAAGCATTGCCTGAGAAACTTCCGTTTTCTCCGTTCCGCGTTTTTCGCTGATACATATCCCGCACAGCTTCATCCTCTGTCTTATCCTCCTATCTGTACCATCTGCCCCTGTTCTGTCACCGCCGTCCGCTCCGGAAAACAGTGCCCCTTCGGCTTCTGCCTGATCGCCTGCACGATCCGTTGTTCCGCCTCTGCCAGATCCCCCGCACGCAGCACCTCGCGCAACGGTATCCGTTCCTCATAGCAAAGACAAGGCTTCAGTTCCCCGACAGAGGTAAGCCGAAGCCTGTTGCAACGCTCACAGAAAGGGCCGTGCAATGCACTGATAAAACCGATGCTGCCCGGAAAACCCGGCGGTCTCACATATGTGGCAGGACCGTTCCCGGCAATCTGCACCGACTCCGGCTCTCCAAACGCCTCCGTAAGACGCGCTCTCAGCCATGTCTCGGAAACCGCCTCGCAACCCGCTCCGGCTCCGATCGGCATCATCTCGATAAAGCGCACCGCCACCGGCAGCTCTCTTGCGAGCTCTGCCAGATTCTTCCATTCATCCTGGTTGACATGTGGTTGGAGCACGCAGTTGAGCTTGACCGGAAAACCTTTCTTTAATGCTGTCTGCACGCCATTCCACGCCGCTTCCCATGCATCCACCCCGGTCATCTGAACAAAGCGGTCCGCGCGCAGCGTGTCCAGACTGATATTGACCGCATCCAGTCCGGCATCCATCAGTGCATCTGCGTATTCTGCAAACCGCACGCCGTTCGTCGTCATCGTCACCTGCCTGATCCCGTCCACCGCTTTCAGCGCTGCTACAAGCTCCGGGATATTATGGCGCACCAAAGGCTCTCCACCGGTAAGCTTCACCGCACGGATCCCATGCTTTGCCGCAAGCTCTGCCACACATACCAGTTCGTCAAAGGTCAGCAGATCCTCTCTCGGCAGCCGTTCAATGTCCTGTGGCATACAGTAGCGGCAGCGCAGATTGCAGCGATCCGTGACCGAAATGCGCATATAGTTGATCTCACGTCCATACTGATCCTGCAACGCTCATTCCTCCCAGACACCGCTTTTTCCGCCGCTTTTTTTCAGCAGACGGATATCGGTCATCACCATGCCCCGGTCAATGGCCTTGCACATGTCATAGATCGTCAGCAGCGCCACCTGTACGCCGGTCAGCGCCTCCATCTCGACACCCGTCTTTCCGACTGTCTTTGTCATGCAGCGCGCTTCGATTGAAAAATCCTCCTCATGCATGAAAAATTCCAGCTCCACACCGGTCAGCCCAATCACATGGCAGAGCGGCACCAGGTCAGAGGTCCGCTTTGCACCCATAATGCCCGCAACCCGCGCCACGGACAGTACATCGCCTTTTTTGATCCCGCCGCTCTTTACGAGTGCAAAACATTCCTGAGACATGCAGATCCTTCCGGCTGCCACTGCCTCACGCGCACTGTCGCATTTTTCGGAGACATCGACCATTCGCGCTGCTCCGTTTTTATCAAAATGTGTAAATGTATTCATTCCTTTTCCTACTTTCCAAAAGAACACGCCGGGAAACGGCAGTCCTCGCAGCCGAGGCACAGGCCCCCGTGCCCGTAAGCGATGATCGAATCCCGCGTGATCCTTACCCCTGCCGCCAGTTTCGGCAACAGCAAATCAAAGATGGTTGTCTTAGCATACATGACACAGCCCGGCAGACCAAGGATCGGCACGCCGTCCGCAAAATAACCAAGACACAACATCGCTCCCGGCAGTGTCGGTGCCCCGTATGTCACAATGTCTGCTCCGCTCTCCCGGATCGCCCCCGGAGTCCGGTCATCCGGATCCACACTCATGCCGCCGGTACACAAAATGAGCTCTGCGCCATTCTCATGCGTCGCTGCGATGGCATCCGTGATCATCTGTTTCTCATCACTGCAGAGTACATGCTCTGTCACGCGAATCCCGAACTGCGCCAGCTTTCGCTCTACCACCGGTGTAAAACGGTCCTCGATCAGCCCGTTGTAAACCTCGCTGCCGGTCGTTATTACGGCAGCCGTTTTGAGCTTCCACGGCAGGATCGCCAGCAGCGGTTCATCGCCTGCTGCCTCTTTTGCCTCGCGCAGCCGCTCTTCTTCAATGACCAATGGGATCACTCGCATGCCTGCCAGCTTGTCCCCACGTCTCACCGCCGTATCACCGTGCCTTGTCGCGATCATGATCTGATCAATGGAGTTGACCGCAAACAAGCGCTCCGTATCCACCTGAAATAACCCGTCGCACTCCGCCCGCAGCTCAATTTTTCCCTCTCCCGGTTCGGTGGCGCTCATATGTGTATTCATGCACAGTTCGCACAGCCGCTTCGCCGCTTCGTCCTCGTGCAGAATTCCTTCTTTTTTCTCCCACACATAAATGTGCTCCTTGCCCATGGACCGGAGCACCGGTATGTCCTCCGGCTTCACGATGTGTCCTTTCCGGAATCTCGCGCCCTTGCTGACACCCGGAATGATCTGTGTCATATCGTGGCAGAGCACCTGTCCCACCGCTTCCTCCACACGAATCAGTTTCATCCTTTGTACCGTCCCCTTCTTTTCAACT
Organism: Lachnospiraceae bacterium; assembly: GCA_051879675.1. Classification (GTDB taxonomy): domain Bacteria; phylum Bacillota; class Clostridia; order Lachnospirales; family Lachnospiraceae; genus W0P33-017. Next base: position 23,750 of record JBJEML010000112.1, read on the forward strand.
TTTTTCATTATAGCATGTTCATCAGATTTTTCCAAACATCAGACGCATCTTATGCAGGATCTTTTTTTCCATCCGGCTCACCTGCACCTGCGTCATTCCCATGGTATCTGCCACCAGACTCTGCGTCCTTCCCTCAAAATAACGCAATGTAATGAGCTTCTGCTCCTTTGGCTCCAGCCTCCCGATGAGCTGCTCGATCGTTATGCGGTTTAACAGCTGCTCCTCTTGTGGTGCGTCATCTGCCATCTTGTCCACCAGATACAGTTCACTGCCGTCTGACTGATAGATCGTCTGATAAATGGAAGCGACCTCCTCCGACGCATCCATTGCGAGGGCGATCTCCTCCTCGGAGAGTCCCGTATCGTCCGATATCTCCTGCAAGGTCACGCTGCGCCCCAGCTCCTGCTCCAGTTTTTCCCTGCTCTGCTTCACGCGCCAGCCGCTCTCCTTGATGCTTCGACTCACTTTCATCATGCCATCGTCCCTGAGAAATCGCCGGATCTCGCCGGCGACCAGTGGAACTGCATATGTGGAAAACCGCACCTCATAGGAAAAGTCAAATTTCTCAATTGCCTTCATGAGACCGATCGCGCCGATCTGGAACAGGTCTTCCCGGTCATACCCCCGGTTTTCAAAGCGCCTGACCACACTTCCGACCAATCCCAGATTTTCCTGAACCAACTGTTCCCCGGCCTCTTTATCCCCATTTTTCGCACGTAACAGCAATTCCATGGTGCGCTCCATCTGCTATTCCCTCTCCTGCAGATGCAGCTTTTTTTTCATCTCCACGCTGGTGCCGCGCCCTTCTGTCGACGTGATATGTACCTCATCCATAAATGCTTCCATAAAGGAAAAACCCATTCCGGATCGCTCTGCCTCCGGTCTGGTCGTAAAAAACGGTTCCCTTGCCTTTTCAACATCCGCAATACCTTTTCCCTGATCACCAACCGTGACCGTCACCGTTTCGCCACATTTCCTGCAGGTCAGAGACACTTGTCCCACACGATCCTCATAGCCGTGAATGATGGAATTTGTCACCGCCTCTGACACGGCCGTCTTTATGTCTGCCAGCTCATCGACGGTCGGGTTTAAGTCCATCAGAAAGGCGGTGACTACCATTCTTGCAAACTGTTCATTTTCCGGATAAGAGTCGAAGCGTAAGCTCATCTCCTGTTCTCGTGCTCTAATCATATTGTTCCTCCTTTACAACCGTGATCAGCTTTGGCAGTCCTGCCAGTGTAAATATTTTTTGCACCCGTTCATTCAGATTTTCTGCCTCCACGCTTCCGCCGATATATCCCATTTTCCGGCTTCGCCCGATGAGCATGCCGATACCGGAGCTGTCCATAAACTCCGTATTTGTAAAGTCAAAGATCAGATGGCGGATCTGATAATTCTCGATCAGCATATCCGCTTCCTCCCTCATCTCGCTGGCTGCACATTCGTCGATCTCACGCGGCGTAAAAATGCGCAGACTGCCGGTTTTTGTTTCATATTGAAATTCCATGTCCTGCTGTCCTCCCTTTTTGAATGGATTATTTTAAAATAAAAAAGACACAATACCTTGTCCGATACTGTGTCTTTTGTTAAATCAAATATGAAATTGTGATACCTTTCAGTTTACCTGGTCGGTCACTGATCCTGTGATGCCAGAATCTGCTCGATCTGTGTCACATAACGACCTGCATTATACGCCAGACTGCTGCCCGGAAACAGATCCACAACCTTCGAGTAACACTCGACTGCCTTCTCCCAGTCCTCCGTCTTACGGTATGACTGAGCCAGATTATACAAAGCATTTCCATTGTCATACTGCTCGTCCATCGCCACAACCTTCGAGAGCTGTTTGATCGCGTCCTCGTATTTGTAGCTGTTGTATGCGCTCATACCATCTGTATACGCATTCGTCAGATACTGGTTATTGACCTGCTCACGCAACGTTTTTATGATCTCTCTGCCGTTTTTTGACAACAGCGTTTCATCGATGCCCTCCAGCGTATCTCCCGCCAACTCAATGTTCTCATTGATATACGCGTCATATGCGGTCAGCAGCGCCTCGCTTGCCTTGATCGCCTCGTCCCGGTCCTTCATATCATCCTGTGCATCCTTCACATCTCCGGTCAGGCTGTCGATCTGTTCCTCCAGCGATTTGATCATATTATTTTTATCCGCGATCGTATTGTTTGCCTCTGTCACTGCCACACTCGCATCATTGACCGCCTGCTTGCGCACACCCGGAACAACCAGATACCAGGTGATAGCCACACCGATCGCAACGCCGACCAACAGGTTTGCGGCCATGCCCCAGAAACCGATATCTCCCCGAAACTTCGGCTGGATAATTGTGTCGTTACCGTTCTGATATGCCACTGCCTGCGCTTTTTTCGTTTTCTTTCCGCCGCCCAGACGAAGCTGCTCTGCCACCTCTTTTAAATAGCGCGCGGTCGCCGGATTTCCGGCATCGATCGTCTCTGCCTTCCGCAGCGCCTTGCGCGCCTGCTCCAACTCACCGTCACGGATATAGATCAGTGCCAGCAGCTGCCAGCCCTTCACAAATCTTGTATTTCCGGCAAGAATCTTTTTGAGCTGGATCACAGCCAGATCCAGACTGTCCTGACGACAATATGTCAAAACCTGATTGTACTTACGTGCAAGCTGATTGATCCTTTCCTTCTCTGCCGGGTCCTTTTTTGTCTGCTCCAAATATGCTGATGCGAGATTTTCCTCTGCCTGATAGCCCTTACTGATCAGCCACTCTCGCACTGCCGCCACGCCTTCGCCTATCTCATAATAAATGAGTCCGAGCAGATTGCGGGCATTTGTGTTTACTTTATTGTACTGCAGACTCAGACGCAGATCCGCAATTGCTCCTGACAGATCTCTCGCCTTTGCCTTTGCCAGCGCCTGATTGTATAAATAATTGGAAATGCCGACAAATTTCCGGTAGATCCGCAGATCCGCACCGCAGTTCGGACAGATCTTCTCCCGCCCGATAATAATTCCACAATTATAACATTCCATTTTATTTCCTCTTTAATTCACTCATCATCTGCTGCATGATATCTGTCATGTCCGTGATATCATGCTCATAGATTGCGTTCTCCGCATCTTCAATCTCATCACTTGGCTGAAAGTGCTTTAATTCTTCCTCAAAATTGATCATTTTTTCCTCCATAAAACAAAAACCACTACTTTTTGGTTCGGAACTATCATATACCAGAGTAGTGGTTTCTTGCAAGGGGCTTTCCCCTACAAATTTCATATTTTAATCGCATTTTGTGACATTCTGTGCAAGGATATCACCCCTTTGCCGTGTATCCGATGTTGAACATGCCGATACGGCCCATATATTTCTTGAATTCTACCGCTTTCTGCGGCTCCTGTACCTGTATGTTCTGCTCATCCACCTTCACACGCGCACCCGGATAAATACCTTTTACGACCTGAACACACGCATCATTTGACGCGCTGATGATCTGCTGCAATCCGTCCAGTTCCTCCCTGCGTCCGGCAATCTGTGCTGACAGGCGCACCTTCTCTTTGACAAGTGCCATCCGTCTCGGATCGTTGCGGAAAGGCAACCCCTTCTGCTGCATGATCGTCTCAAACTGGATCAGACCTTCCTCTATGCGCTGCAGCTGCTTCTCGTCATCCTTTGTTTCTTTGTCGATCGTAGAAATCTGCTCATACACCTTCTGGTGCACACCCACAGAAACCTCTGTGTTGGCACCTGCTATATTTCCGATCTCCCGGGCCTCAATGCCACGCACCGCATGGGTCGTGCCACCCACAATACAGCCTTTTCTTCCGGTGAGCTTGATCCTGCCGCCCGCATACACGCGGCTGTCAAGAAACGAATCTGCCTCGATATCTCCGTCGCACTTCACATCTGCATACTCTAAAAACTGTGCTGTAATGTTGCCCTTAGAACGCACCTTTGCGCCATTTTTGCCAAGTACGCCACCTCGCAGGATCACACCCTTTCTGCCATCTATGTAAGCAGACTCCACAACCTTATCGATCGTAACCGTACCGGTTGCCTTGATGGACATGCCCTCCAGCACGTTTCCGTGAATGATCACATCACCGTTGAACTCAATATTTCCGGTAGAGAGATCAACATCGCCAAACAGCTCATGCACCGGAAAGATATTCACGCGATTATTCATCTCCGTGATCTTTCCTCCCATTGTTGCACAGTAGGTCACACCATCCTCCAGACGCTCAAACCCTGTTCCCTTTAACGGCGGTAACTCCGCGCCGTGCTTTGCCAGCTGGAACTGCGCTGCCAGATTGTAGCCGTTTGTTCCTGCAGTAGCAGGATGATAGATCGCGATCTTCTGCCCCGGCTCCACCAGTTCGATCATCTTAATATTCTTGTAATCGACCGTTCCATCCTCCAGAACGATCGGCTTTTGTGACAGATTGGTCTCAAACAGATACTCATAATATGCGTCCTTGCCATCCTGTGCCTCTGCACCCTTCGCAACCAATACCTCCTTGTTATAGAGGTTATTGTCTATGATCTTCTGCAGATTTTCAGGTAAGATTCCAATCTTTACATGATTCAGGTGAAGCACATCTGTCAGATACTCAACCGTATAATTTTCCGGCGTTCCGGTGGGCGGAACCGTCATATATGCTTCCATGCAGTCTTCTGTGATCCTCACGGCAGGCATCGGCAATGACATGCGCTGCACCTCCTTTCATTTTCTTCCTGATATGCAAAACGACTATTGCACACCCCCAATTTAGTATACAATAGTCGTCACACTTTTGCAATTATTTTCTGATTATTTCATCTGTTCCAAACGCTGGATCACCTGATCCATCATCTGCTCATATTTTGCCTGCTTGTCCTTTTCCTCCTGGATCTTTGCAGCAGGTGCCTTGCTCACAAACTTCTCATTGCCGAGCATTTTCCGCGAGCGCTCCAGCTCCTTTTCCAGACGTTCTTTTTCCTTTAACAGGCGCTCCTTTTCCTTTTCAAAGTCTACCAGATCCTCTAACGGCAGATAAACCACTGCATCCGGGATCACTGCGGACACGGCATCCTCACCAACACCGCTCTTATCAGCCTGAACTACGATCTCACTCGTAAATGCCAGATTGACATACACCTCTTTGTTATTCTCAAAGATTTCGAGGACTGCCTCATTCTCGGACACAATGACCAGCTTTGCCTTTCTCGAAGGCGGCACATCCATCTGCGTGCGGACGTTGCGGACTGCCTTTACCAGATCCTTGCAATGCTCGATCGCGATCTCCTCTGCAGGGAAGTTCCACTCATCCTTGTATTCCGGCCATTTGGAGAGCATGATCGTCTCCTCCTCACTCTGGAGCGTACAGAAGATCTCCTCCGTAATAAACGGCATGTACGGATGAAGCAGCTTGAGCGCATTTGTCAGCACGGTCTTCAATGTCCAGAGTGCTGCATTTGCGGAAACAGGGTCTTCCTCTTTTTTATAGGTACGAACCTTGGCAATCTCGATGTACCAGTCACAGAACTCGTCCCATATAAAATCATAGACCTTCTGAACCGCGATACCAAGCTCAAACTTATCCAGATTCTCAGTGGCATCCTTTGCCAGCGTGTTCACTTTTGAAAGGATCCACTTGTCTGCCGGATGCAGCTCATTCAGATCCGGCTCCGTGACAGTAACGCCCTCCAGATTCATCATGATAAAGCGCGATGCATTCCACACCTTATTGGCAAAGTTTCGGGAAGCCTCCACGCGCTCCCAGTAGAAACGCATGTCATTTCCCGGTGCATTACCGGTGATCAGCGTCAGACGCAATGCATCCGCACCATATTTATCGATCACCTCTAACGGATCAATACCGTTTCCGAGCGACTTGCTCATCTTCCTTCCCTGGGAATCACGTACCAGACCGTGGAACAATACCGTGTGGAACGGAGCCTTATCCATCTGCTCGTAGCCGGAGAAGATCATACGGATGACCCAGAAGAAGATAATATCATATCCGGTCACGAGTACGTCATTCGGGTAGAAGTAATCCAGATCCTCTGTCTTTTCGGGCCAGCCGAGCGTTGAGAACGGCCACAGCGCGGAAGAAAACCACGTATCCAGTGTATCCGGATCCTGTGTCATATGCTTACAGCCACATTTCGGGCAGACGCCGGGATTTTCCACAGAAACGACCATCTCTCCGCAATCGTCACAGTACCACGCCGGAATGCGATGACCCCACCAGAGCTGACGGCTGATACACCAGTCGCGGATATTGTCTGTCCAGTTAAAGTAAGTCTTTTCCATTCGGGCGGGAAGCAACTTGATCTCACCGTTTTTTACACCCTCAACGGCAGGCTTTATCATCTCGTCCATCTTTACAAACCACTGCTGCTTGATCATCGGTTCCACCGTCGTATGGCAGCGGTCATGTGTTCCCACATTATGGGCATGAGGTACTACCTTGACGAGCAGACCCATCTCCTCCAGATCGGCAACCAGTGCCTTCCGGCACTCGTATCGGTCCATGCCGGCATATTTTCCTGCCTTTTCATTCATGGTGGCATCATCGTTGATCACGATGATCTCCTCCAGATCATGGCGTTTTCCGACCTCGAAATCGTTCGGGTCGTGTGCCGGTGTGATCTTTACACATCCGGTTCCAAACTCCTTATCAACATATGCATCAGCGATCACAGGGATCTGTCTTCCTGTCGTCGGCAGCTCCAGCATCTTTCCGATAATATCCTTGTAACGTTCGTCATCCGGATTGACAGCTACCGCGGTATCTCCAAACAACGTCTCCGGTCGTGTCGTCGCGATCTCCACAAAACGGCCTTCCTCACCGACTACCGGATAGTTGATATGCCAGAAAAATCCGTCCTGCTCCTCATGCTCTACTTCTGCATCGGAAATGGATGTCTTGCAGACCGGACACCAGTTGACGATGCGGGAACCCTTGTAGATCCATCCCTTCTTATATAACTTGGTAAACACTTCTTCTACTGCATGAGAGCAACCCTCGTCCATCGTAAAACGCTCACGCTCCCAGTCTGCGGAAGAACCCAGCTTACGCAACTGTTTGACGATACGGCCGCCATACTCCTCGCGCCAATCCCAGCACTTTTCCAGAAACTCTTCGCGGGTCAGGTCTGCCTTGTTAATACCCTGCTCCTTCAACGCCTCAATGACCTTTACCTCTGTGGCGATAGATGCATGATCCGTTCCCGGCTGCCATAATGCATTGTAACCCTGCATCCGCTTGTAGCGGATCAGAATATCCTGCATCGTGTTGTCCAGTGCATGTCCCATATGCAGCTGCCCGGTAATGTTGGGCGGAGGCATCACGATCGTAAACGGTTTTTTGGAGCGGTCAACTTCCGCATGAAAATA
>JBJEML010000113.1:0-5713 GCA_051879675.1 Lachnospiraceae bacterium
AATCCATGCTTCTGCGGCAGCACATGGAAATGCAGCAGGAGAGCATGAGCGCTTTAGAGGCAAACTTCAGGCTGCAGCGAAAGAGCGCCCATGAATTTGAACACCATATGCAGGTTCTTAGAGACCTGTTGGAGCGTAACGAAGTGGATGCCGCCCGGGATTACCTTGACCGTTTGAAAAAGAACCGTTCCATCCATGTTATGAGTGTCAGCTCCAACCACCCTGTTATCGATGTGATCCTCAATCAGAAGTACCAAACCGCCCGGGAGAATGAGATCAAAATGCAGATACAGGTCAACGACCTGTCAGCACTGACGATCCCAACGGATTCCCTTGTGGTGGTGCTGACCAATCTGCTGGACAATGCGATTGAAGCATGCCGTCGGGTTAACGGCTGCCGGGAGATATTTTGCAGCATCCTCTATGAGGATGGCTTGTACATATCCATCAGAAACACATCTGAGCCGGTGGAGATTGTGGAAGGAAAGGCACCCACAACCAAGCAGAATTCTCTCAGCCACGGCTTCGGATTACTCAGCGTTACCTATGTTTTAGACAAACTGGATGCAGAATACGCATTTGGCTATGATGAGGGTTGGTTCCGTTTCGCGGCTGAAATGGAACCGTAATAGATTATACGGGCAGCTCGCGCTGCCCGTTTGCCGTCTTTACGAAGTAAATGCCCCAGTTGCGCTCAAACGGTAGACAATGGATTATACACACAGTATAATTTCGGAAACAAAACCAAAGGAGTGATTCCGAATGATAACTGTAAAGCAGATGGTGCGGCAGCCACTAAAGACCGCTTCGGGCGTTATCATTATCGCCCTGGCTGTGGCGATTCTGGTTGTCTGCGTTGGGCAGTATTCTGCGACGGAATTAACAAGATCCAATATGGATGACCGGTACAGCACTGTTGCACTTCTCTCGGATACATACTTTTGGCAGGAAACTGAATCGGGAAATCGTGTACATCTATCGAGTCTGCCTGATGAGATCCGGGGTTGGATTGACGAGCTTATTCATACAAGAACGGAGCTTGTAAAGGCAGAATCTTCCACCGGGTTGATTTCCGCCTACATCCCGGAACTCACCATTGACAATTTCTCCCGGTACGAAGACGGCAACCGTATGGGTGATTACAATGTTGGTAATCCATACCGCTGCGCCATGCTGGAAGTGTCCCTTACGCGAATCGGAACGGTAGTCAACCGGGATGTCAGCACATTTATTTCAGGTGAGCAGGAACAAGAACTGCTCAACTATATTTCTATCCTCTGCCTTGGAGAAGTTGAGAGTGTCCTCGGGCTGGAACAGGGCTTTTGCTCCCCTGTTGGGAAAACAATTCTGCTTACGATCAGTGTATACAGCGAAGAAGATTTTGAAGCGCTGCAATTACGGACAGGACAGCGGTATTTGGTTTACGGAATGGATTACTCCGACATGGGCGGAACAGAATTGCAGAATAAGATTATGAACAATCCGGAAGCATATCAGGAGCTGTTCGGAAGGTTGAGCTTAGACGCAGTTGGATTTGACTTTGATTCGATGATGGCGCAGATTGACTGCACGCTGACCGTTTGCGATGAAAGTGCGCTTCCGTGGAACACGAAGATTGAGGACGAAACTGGCGCTTTTATCGGATTTGCCTCCATTGACGACGAAAGACCTTTTTATTATTTGGATTCTGATGGTTACCACATGACCTCCGTTTCCGCCGAGGCATATATTTCAGATTATCAGATTCCGACCATCACTGCGTTGGATGGTGCAACGGAGGATTTTTTGTCCTCCAAAGAGGGGGATCTGTGGAGGAAAGCTCTGGATGAAATGCAGATCAGCAATCATGGTTTTCCTGTCCTTGCGGTGGAAAAGCTGGGATATCAGGCATCCTTTTCCAGAGATCAGGCACGGATCGTTGTGGGACGTGATTTTTCTGAATCCGAGCTGCTGAACGGTGAGAAGGTCTGTATTCTTTCTGAGTCCCTTGCAACTTCCAATGATTTGCAGGTTGGGGATGCCATCCGGTTTCAATCTTATGCTTATGATCCAAACATCAAAATCCAGCGGACAGAAATGATGAATAGCACAGCTTTCCCCAGCGCTGCCGTATTTTCATGCGCCATGGGATTGACCTCGGAAGTTGAATACTACACCATCGTGGGGCTGTACCGTCAGGAAAATGCGTGGCAGAATCAAAATGATCCCTATGGATTTACCCCCAATACCATTTTTGTTCCCAAAAACTCCGTCAGCGAGGAAATGCTTCCATATACCGATGGCATCTATTCTACCCTTGTTATCCGGAACGGCAAGATGTCAGAATTTCAGGCTCTAATGGAAGAGGCCGGGTATCCCGGACTGTTTGTGTGCTATGACTCCGGGTATGCGGAAATTGTTTCCGCATTGTCAGCTTATGAGGGAGTATCTGTCAAAGCCCTTAATGTGGGTGTTGCAGCATATGCCGTGCTGATGCTCCTGTTTGTGATCCTATTCCCGGCCCAGCAAGGCAAAACCCTTTCAGCCATGTGTTCCCTTGGCGCATCCAGAGGAAAACGTGTGCGCCATGTTATCGCTTCTTCTGCCGGGATACTGTTTACCGGCGCAATGATTGGTGGGTTTGCAGGTGCGCTTCTGTGGGAACAGGTAACAGAAAACTTGATGGCATCACTGAATGTTCAAGTGCCCTTGGAGGCCAATATGCTCTTGGCTGCGCCTGTTCTTTGTATTATGCATTCGCTTTTAGCGTCGATGGTTGTTCTTGTTATATCAATCCCTATGACCAGCAATAACAGCGTAATGAAGCACAAGTAAAGGAGGTGGCGGCATCATGCGGCTTGCATGGATTCGGATTAGGAAAAGACCGCTGATTGCGGTTGCGGTTCTGCTGTTTATAGCAATCATAGCGATGGCGCTCTGTAGCCTGTACCGCGGAAAGGACAACGCACATGAGCATTACATTGACATCTGTAATACCATAGAGGTGCGCTGTACCGTCACAAACCTTGCAGGTGATCAATCCGATCATTTGAGTATTTCTGCGGATATGATTTCGCTGTTTACAGGGGATGCCGAAAGACTGCCCGATGACTTAGCAGAGATGGTTGAGAACGTGCAGATCACAGGCTCAACGGATTTCGTTTGGTATGGCGATGAATATACCCTGACAGGGATCACCTCCATGCAGGCGGATAGTGAGCTATGGACAGAAAATGGATGCACGGTTTTCTGGAACGCAGAAGGGAATGAAAGCATCTTTGCCGGAAATGATATGGTCTGTATCATCCCTCAGGAATTGGCAAATAAACTGCAGGAATGGGAAATGCCAGGCGAAATACTGAACTTGGAGATCAGTGCCGGGTATGGATATGAAACAGACTATTCAGGTGAGGTAAAAATTGTTGGGACCTATCAAGGCAAGAGCGCAGCTACCATCTACTGCCCTTGGGACGCATATGTGATGATATTGCGGAGCATGGGAAGACTTGAAACAGCGGAGTCTCTGAGTGCTGTTTTGTGCGACAATCAGAATGTGGAAGCACTGCGGAAAATCTCTGCAAATTGGTTTGCAGAGCCGGACCCCAATGCAGCAGGTATGGCAGAAAGTAACGGGTACTACTTGGCGCTGGATATTAACGATTCCCAGCTCGTGCAGGCGAAAACAAACCTAAACAACAGCATGGCTGTCAACCGTATTGCGGTTGTGCTGGTTTTTGTCATGTCCACCGGCGCAGGCGCTTTGGTTGGATTCCTGATGATTCGAAGCCGTAAACGGGAAATCATTATCATGCGCTCCGTGGGCACATCAAATCATCAAATCTACGGAAGCTTTGTTTTCGAGCAGATGGTATATGTTGTTCTCGGAACGCTTGCAGGCGGTGCTTACTTCATGTGGAAACCAATAAATTGGCTTGTGCTGTTTGTATTCGTCTACTTTGCGGGACTGACTGCCGCTCTCTTGATCTTCCTGCAAAAGAATCTGCTGACAACCATGAAGGAGGATGAATGATATGGGTATTTCTCTGAAAAATGTATCCTATTGCTATAAAGGCAAATACCGGACCGTCAAGGCGGTGGATGGGGTATCCTATGATTTTGAGCCGTGCAAGTGCTATGCCATCATCGGAAAATCCGGTTCCGGCAAAACAACGCTGCTGTCACTTATGGCCGGCCTTGACCTACCCACCGAGGGTGAGATCATCGTGGACGGCAAGTCCACCAAAGAATGGGACAGAAATCAAATGCGCCGGGATGCGGTATCTGTGATCTATCAGAATTATAATCTCTTCCCACTGCTGACCGTGCAGGAAAACATCCAATATCCCCTCGATTTGAAGAAAATACCCAAGAAGGAGTCCGCTGCTCTGGCCCGGGAAGTCCGGGAGCGTGTGGAGCTGCCCGCAGCCTACGACAAGCGGATGCCCGGTCAGCTTTCCGGCGGCGAACAGCAGCGTGTAGCAATTGCCCGGGCGCTGGCCCAGGGATGCAAAATCATTCTTGCCGACGAGCCTACTGGCAACCTGGATTCCACCAATACCCGGAACATCGTTGAGATTCTCCGCAGTCTTGCTCATAATGACGGCTGCACTGTTGTCATCGTCACTCACGATCCCGCCGTTGCGGAACAGGCAGACAAGGTGCTTCAAATGAAAGACGGCAGTTGGATATAGCCAAACTCATTTCTTCAACACCTACAGATAAATGATGCAGAAATCCGGCAGGCTGTTCTTTCAGCCTGCCGGATTTCCCTGCCGTCTGAACCGTACCGGCGATATGCCCCATAGTAAACAAAATATACCTATGGAACGTACGCCTGCGTTTTTCGGCTTTTTTCTGGCGGAGAGGATGGGATTCGAACCCATGTGACGTTGCCGTCAAACTGATTTCGAGTCTTTTAGTCAGCGTGTCAAGAACTGGTCGTTTCGTGTCAGTTTCAGGTCGTCTCGTCTGAGCCAAAAGCCGCATAAAACAAGGCTTTTTCGCCCTTAAAGCCTTGTTACGACTGCATTTTTTCAAAGTGGGTTCAAATCGGCATTTTTGCCGATTTTGGAGAGAAATCAGGGGAGACAGGAGGGAAATCACGAGAGAAGGCAATACATAATTCAATACACCGCAGAATAGGACTTCAAACCGACGAAATCTATTTTTGAGGTGTATCAGATGAAAAATCTACCGATTGACTGGGCCAGCGTGCCCGATTTGATGAATAAGGATCAGTTTTATCGCCTATGCCATATCAGCAAGTCTACGGCTCTGCATTTGCTCAAAAGCGGCAAGGTGCCCTGTGAGTGGTCAGGCAAGAAAACACGGTGCTATAAAATCAAAAAAGAGGATGTCCGTGCGTATCTTGAGGAGCGAGCCGTTTATCCCGAGCTTTATTCTGCACCGAGGGGATGGTACGGCGGTCACTATGTGGCGAAGCTCTCCAAGGAACTGCCCGAGGATGTACTCCGGCAAATGCACGACTATTACGCCAAACTGCTCAGCAAATATAAGGATGTCGTGACCGTGCAGGAGGTTGTCGCCCTGACCGGTTACGCCAAAACCACAATCAATAATTGGTGCAACCGTGGAGAACTTAAATCGTCCCGCAAAGGACAACTCTTTTACATACCGAAAATTTTTCTCATCGACTTTTTCTGCTCCCTGACCTTCCGCTCCATCACCCGCAAAAGCCTGTGGCATATCCAAACGCTGAACGATTTTCAAAGGA
>JBJEML010000114.1:0-11298 GCA_051879675.1 Lachnospiraceae bacterium
TCTTTAAGGGGCATTTTTCTCCCCATAGTGTTCTTTCATCTGGCAACATTTAACTGTCACATGAACATAACAGCTATTTCTGCTTATTCGCATTGTGGTTCATTATATTGAATAAAAATAGCATAAAACACAACGTAATCGGAAACAGGAGTCCAATGCGCATGCCCACATGAATACTACCTCCAAACATGTCCGCAACCCTTCCTACAATGGCTGGACCTATGCTTCCTCCAAGATCACCTGCCATTGCTAAAAGTGCAAACATTGCAGTTCCTCCTGTTGGAAATGCCTTGGAAGAGATGCTGATTGTACCGGGCCACATGACTCCTACAGAAAACCCACATACAATACATCCAGCAAGTCCAATGATCGGATTTTCTGAAAATGACGCTAATAAATAACATACAAAACATAAGATACCGGAACCAATCATAAATCTGTTTAGTTTCATTTTATCACCGGCTTTTCCAAACAACACTCGTGAAATTCCCATCGTCACAGCAAACATACAAGGTCCGGCAATATCTCCCACTGCCTTTGAAAAGCCTAGGGCTGATTCTGCGTACGCAGATGCCCATTGTGCCATTGCAAGCTCCGATGCCCCGGAACAGACCATCATCACAATGGCAATCAGGAACATGGGATTTGAAAATAATTTTCTGATTCCCATTCCCTGTCCTTCCTCTACTAATGATTCAATCGGACAAGTTGCAAAATTAATAATATTGATAGCAGGAATTAATGCAAAAATAACAGCAAGCCATTTCCAGCTGCCAATTCCAAATAGCAGAAAGAAAATGGTCGAAACAAGTATAGTTCCAACTGCTCCCCAACAGTAAAAGGAATGCAGAAGGCTCATAGTAGCCTCCTTGTTCTCAAACGGACATGCTTCCACAATAGGACTTCCTAAAACCTCGATTAAGCCACTTCCAATCGCATACAAAATGACACTTATAATAATACCAATAAACGGAGATGGAATTATTTCCGGTAAAAATGCCAAACCTACAAGGCCTGCAGCCGAACATACTTCAGAAGCAACAATGCATACTCTATATCCAATTTTGTCCACGTACTTGGCACAAAACAAATCTACCAAAAGCTGTGTAAAGAAAAAGGATGTTGATATCATAGCAATGTTTCCAAGTGAAATATTGTAATCTGTATGAAATTTCAGAAATAGTAAAGGTGCAAAATTCGCAGCAACTGCCTGCGTAATAAATCCCAAATAACACGCCAATTTTGTCTTTTTATAATTCTTCATCATTTTTCCTCAACTCTCTTTGTTGTTATTCTTAGATAATGCTCATCTCCACACCAAACACTTCCCTCATAGAACGCACCTAAGTATCTTGGTTCACAATTCACTATAAATGACTTTTCAATAAGCATTAACATAAATTCATTTACCTGTTCCTCATTATCTAAAATGATAGAAATACATTCTTTTTCATCACATAAACCAAATTCAACCTGTGCATACATTTATCTTCTCCTTACGGCTAAATAGAACTATATAACAATTTTGTTTATTTTTCACTATATAATATCGCAATTATGCTGTATAATATCGTAAAACAGATTGTTCAGGAGGGGACTGCCATGTCGCAGAAAGAAAAGAAAAAGCTTGTAAGTATAAAAACCGATGATACACTGATGGAAACTGCTTTACATGGGACTCATCTTTTTCCATACAAACTCTATGATGAAAACATAACCGATTATGATTTTAACTGTATTGACTGGCATTGGCATACCGAATTTGAATTTGTATATATCGAATCCGGTATGGTTCACTTTAATGTAGGAGAAGATAATTTTGACATGTCCGAGGGACAGGGAATATTTATTAATTCCAAAGTTATTCATAAAATGCATTCCGAAAATGACGCTGTAATTCCAAATTTTCTCTTTCTTCCGTCTCTGATTGCTCCGAAAGAAAGTTTAATCTATCAGAAATTTGTGTTACCCTTTCTGAACTCATCTTTGGGTTATTACATTTTTTCTTCTTCACAGGAATGGCAGAAAGAAATTTTGTCTGAAATGCAAAAGCTTATACAGTTTAGCAGAGGTGAAATAAATGAACTACAAATATCTGTTCAATTACAAAAGATATGGGCACTCATAACTTCAAATGTTATTTGTTACCCAGAAACTCAAAATGTGAATTCTTCCTCACTTGCACGGTTACAAATGATGATGCAGTTTATACATTCGAATTACCCTGAAAGCATTTCTCTTTTGGATATTGCCAAAGTTGGGGAAGTGAGTATCAGTACTGCCTTGAATTTGTTTCGTAATGTACTGAATACATCTCCTGTCAACTATCTGATATGCTACAGGTTAAGGAAGGCAGCATTACTTCTTACCAATACAGAAAAAAAAGTAAGTGCCATTTCAATAGAAACTGGATTCAGTAATACAGATTATTTCTGTAAAACATTTAAGAGAATGTATTCCTTAACTCCTACAGAGTATAGAAACGTAAAGAAATGAATTATCCGATTTGAGTAAAAGCCAAGAGGCACTAATGCCCCTTGTGCTTTTCTCTTTTCTTTTGCTGTTTCAGTGCAAACATTCGCAGTTCATCCGCTTCTCTTTTTTCACGGCATCTTGCTTTGCGCTCCTGTTTGTTCTGTTCTTGTTGTAATTTCAGTGCCTGCTGCGACTTCGTGCCTATGCCGATTTCCAGCATCTGCTTTTTTGCTTCTCGCTGCAATCTTTTCGGACTTCTTTTTACATCCTTTACAACAGTATCAACAGCCGGACTAAATTTCAGGCTGGAATAGTATTTTTGAATGTACTCCTGCACTTCGTAATCCTTTGGTTCTGTCCCAAAAGTCACTTTCGCCACAGATAGCCTGCCATCTTCGATACGTTCAAATACACCTACCCAAAATGGGTCTTCAAAAAATACTGTCAGCCTTCCACTTACTTTGTCCATAAAAATCCCTCCTAAAATAATTGATGAACAAAGAATGGACAACCCGGAGGGGCAGGTTACTTACCCTATATAAAATAGGACGGCTGGGCTACCAACCAGCTCTAGCACATTTTTCAATGCACATTGCGTTTTTATCTTTGCATTTTTATAATCAAGCCATATGGCACGATTATCTTTCACTTTTCCAAAACGTTGAAATAGCATGTGTTTTGGAAATTTTAGTTTTTTCTTCCTCACGCTTTCAACGGAAAACAGATATCTATTTCCATATACCCATCCTCGCCCACTTCGCGGTAAATGTCAAGGATCGGCCGCTCATCCAGCTGATTTCCGGTCTTTGACAGCCATCTGCAAAAGATCTCCTGATACACCATAAACAAAAACTGCGGATATCCCTTGAAATGATACACTGCATACTTACCACCCTCAAAGCCGTGTGTCAGAAGGTCCGGATTCTCCTTCAACGCCGGATCATCCGGCGAGATTGTCTGGCACAACTCATACATACAGTTATCTTCGTCTGTAATGGACGGATCATCGATGGTGCACTCAATGTATATCGTGTCTTTCGTGGCTAGATATTGATACTTCTCGATAAATGTGCACCATTCTTTCGGCAGATCATGATAGTTTCCCTTTTTTCTCTCATAGATCACGGTAAAATTTTCCAGATGTTCGATTGTGATCCGCTCTCCCGCATCTTCTAATTCATCCAGTGATATACCATTTGCAAATGAGCTCTCTTTCACGAACTGTTCACTATTTTTCCGAAAATCAGCCGGTGAAATATCCAGATGCTTCTTAAATGCAGTAGCAAAATTAGACGAAGAATATCCGTATTCTCCGCCTATCTCTGTGATACTTTTCTCTTTCTCGACTTTCAGACGCCATGCGCTTCGCTCCAGACGCACCCGCTTCATAAACTGATATAACGCCTCATCTGTTTCTTCTTTAAATATGCGAGTCAGATGATATTTCGAATATGCACAATGCCGTGCCACGTCATCCACAGTGATATCCTCTTCGATATGGTCGAAGATATAGCTGATCGCCTGATTGATCACTGCTCTTCGTATGGTCGTGCTCTCTCTGTCCTGCATCGGTTCATCCTCTCTCTATCCTTTTTTTCTGCATTCTGACCAGACATAACGAAACAACCGCCGTCAACGTTTCCGTACATGGTGCCGCCATCCATACTCCGGTCATTCCAAATAATGCTGGAAGGATGAGTGTAAACCCTAGCAAAAGTACGATTCCTCTCAGTGATGATATGATCGCAGAAGACTTTGCATCGCCGCAGCTGGTAAAATACATGGAATTGATGACGTCATAACCCATGACAAGAAAAGTCACTGCATAGATCCGAAATCCGGTTGCTACCATATCTGCCACCATGCCGCTGCAGCCGAACATTCCGGCGTAGCTTCTTCCGGTCAGAAAAAAGATCACTGCGATCAAAAAACCAATCACGAACAAGATCCGGTTTGTGATCTTTCGTATCTCAAAAGCAGTCTCCTGTTCCCGTGCTCCCCAGCAGATGCTGACCAGCGGCATGATCCCCTGCCCGAAGCCAATACAGATCATACTATAACCATACACCACGAACCCAAGAATTGTAAAGGCAGCAACACCTTCCGCCCCCACGTATTTCATGAGCACATAGTTAAAGGCAAACATGGATATGGCACTGGCCATCTCCCCGATGAATTCGGAAGAACCATTGAGTATCATTTCCCTGCCTGCCATCCCGTCATATTTGAACCGCCGAAACCGGATTCCCGCCTTTTGACTGGAAAAATAGCCAAGCGAGATCATCACTGTGACCAGCTGAACAATCAGAGAACCGATCGCGCTTCCCTGTACGCCCATTCCCAACAGACCCACAAAGATGTAGTCCAAAACCATATTCAGGATACATCCCGCAATGCTCACGATCATGCAGACCTGAGGTCTTCCATCCGCACGAATGAACATTCCAAGCACAGTTCCTGCCACCATAAGCGGATAAGTAAACAGCATGATCCGGTAATACGCTGTAAAATAACCGGACAATCCGGCATCTGCCCGAAGCACCCGAAGGATCGGTGTGAAAAGAACGAATGTCAGACATGAGATGATGATGCAGACACACACTGCTGTTACCATCGTCTGTGAAAACACCTCTGAAGCCTTTTGTTTTTCTTTTGCCCCAAGAAGCCTGCCACTGATCACAGACCCTCCTACGCCTACACAAAGCCCTGCTCCCAGATAAAAATAGAGGATTGGCAGTCCCAGATTGATTGCCGCCAGTGCCTGTTCCCCGACATAGTTTCCTGTGAAATAGCCGTCCGTGATGGTGATCACCGTTTGCAGCAGCATCGCGATGATACTCGGAATCGAGAACCCGAGGATCATTTTCAATTTGTTTTCTTTGATCTGTTTTGTATTCATATTTGCATCTCTCCCTTCCCAGACCTATTATAGAGATGCAATTGTAATAATACTTCTGAATTCGTGCTGTAAAATGCGACTTTCTATACAGCTATCACGATTCACCCAGTTCCGAACGGATCAGCTTTTCTATGGCATCATAGTTTTCTGCTGCAAGGTAATGAAAAAAAGCTGTTTTATCCGTACTGTTATATCCTGCATTACAATAAAAGTTCATTGCGGTTCCGCTCCGACCTGTTCTGAACAGTTACTAAATTACTTTGTCGAATTCATGCAAGAGTGTTTTCAATATTTCGGGCCAGCTCATAGGCTCTCTTTGAAAACTGAATTGCTCGTTTCTCTCTGTTCTCATCATTTCCATAGCCTCTGGTCATTTCGTCAAAAACATATACTTCACATTTTTTTGCCCGATTTCTGATCCGGTCTCCAACCATGACTGTCTTCATTGCTTCAAGCTGTTCTCTTCGTATTTCATCTTTCAGAGAACCACCCATCGTAACAAGAAACAATGCTTTTTCTAATATTTTCATTGTCGGCTCATTTCCATACGCAAACCCATAGGTCCATACTCTCTGAAACCACCCTTCTAACATAGCAGGCGAAGCTGTCCAGAAATCAGGATAAATGAATACGATGATATCTGCTCGATTTATTTTTTCCTGCTCCCTTAATACATCTTCTTTTACCGGATGATCTATCTGATAAAAGCCTTCTCGC
Organism: Lachnospiraceae bacterium; assembly: GCA_051879675.1. Lineage (GTDB taxonomy): Bacteria > Bacillota > Clostridia > Lachnospirales > Lachnospiraceae > W0P33-017. Next base: position 6,092 of record JBJEML010000114.1, read on the forward strand.
ACATATTCTTCCTCAGACATAACCGGATAAAAGTTTTCCGCATACAGATCAGATATCTCGTAAGTATACCCTGCCTCCTCAAGTCCCTTTACAAACGACTCTTTTACGGCATGCGTGAAACTATTTTTGCTCGGATGGCAATAAACAACCAGTATATGCATTTTCAAATACCTCCGATCATATGATTTCCCATATATATATCTGGTGTCAGACACCATTCATTTTTTCCCTTGCTGCCTGTAATATATCTGCAAGATTATCCCCATTTAATACCCCAGGATAATCATCCTGAAAATCCAACAATACTTCCTTATTTTCAAGTTCCATTGACCTACACTGCTCGTAAAATTCGCTCAAATCTCCTCTCCCATAAATCGATTCAATAAATGTACGCGAATTTTGCGGAATATTTTCATACGAGTCATATAGATCAACAATAGCCTTCTTTATTCTTTCCAGAGTTAAAGCGTCCCCTCGCTCATCCTGTTCCATCAGAACATCCACAATATCTGACAAATCGTTCTTGTACTGTCTTCCTGCCATAAGTTTCATTGCAACCAGATACTCTGCTGAAACAGTTCTAATCTGTAAAATATTTGAGAATGTCTTGTAATACTTTGAATACTCTATCAATCTTGGTGTGTATGAATCTGTCTTCACAAAATCTGTATTAAGCCATCCAACCGGAAGCCCCAGTCTATCTCCAACTATATTAATCGCGTCCTTCATAGCACCTGATGAATGAATGATAGCATCCATATCATACGTCATCTCACGAAATCCATAATTAATTAGTATAGAAGCTCCACCTATCAGTATTATTTCAGCCGGAACTCTATTTCCATTCATTTTACGAAATTCCTTTGCCAATTCTTTTAAACAATTATCCAAATTTTCTTTTGTAAATGGCTTTTCAACAGACATTGCGCACCTCACTTTCCACGATATTGAATCGTAGAAATTCAGGTATTGCATTTGCGACTGCTTCATCCTTGATACGCTCATCACCTGTTGCTGCATAAGAGACCGCAACACTCGCCGGGAAATATGGCTTTTCCAATCTCTTACAGCGAAGATCATTATAATTCGTACATATTGGCAAACTATTTAATCTGGATAAATAATCTACCATCGCCAAAAGATATAAGGCTTCCCTATACCATTGCCTATTATATAATTTTCTGATCTCATCAGCTTCAAGCGTTTCTATTATAAAATCAATATCTCCAAGATTCTTTACATGATGACATGTATTACTCTTAAAAGTTTCAAAAGAACATCTGTAATCCGCAGAGCGCTCCTTATTATTTTCTAATAAAAAATCAACTGATACTCCGAGAACTTTTGCAATCTTATATATTGTACCAGCTGCGCATTTATCAAGTTCAGCTTTCCCACTGCAAATATCCGTAATCGTGGTCATCGCCACACCACTCTCTTTGCTCAGACGATATCTTGACATATTTTCTTTTTTTAGTAATTCATTAACAATCATCAGCTTCCCCTCCTTTTTCTATAATATATCGGTTGACCGAATCATTGTCAATGGTATTACTGTTGCATCCAAACAATAATCGAATCATCGTACAACAATAGACCTGCTGTAAATGTAAAAAAGTTCTTGACTAGGCTGATATGCTTTTTCCATTTGTTCAAAACCTTTGTCAAAATCTTCTGCATCCGCATCATTGATTTGAAAAGCAGGGCTTTCTATGTAATTCCATTCCTTATCACCAAGAACTCCGTCATCCAATTCCTTTACCAATAAGGCAACAGGGTAAGTATCTCCAAGACCTACATGAAAGTGCTTACAATTTCTAAATCCAGTTCCTACATAATTTTCCGGATTACCGAAAATCACAATCGTATCATATCCTAACTCTTTTGCCCGTTCAAAGGAATAAAGTTGTAACTTTTTTCCATATCCTTTCCGTTGGTAATCAGGATGAATGCTCAGAGGACCGAATGTCAATACATCCTTTTCATTCCCATCGGAATCAACCAATTTACATTTCGTGTACATGATGCTTCCGATTATTTTTTCATCTTCTTCCACAACCAAATCTAGTTCCGGAATAAAATCGGAGTGATTTCTCAAAGTATGCACTAAGTAGTGCTCGTTGCAACCCGGAACGTGAATGTTCCAGAAAGCTTTCTTAGTCAGTTCTTCCACTGCACGAAAATCTCTCTCTTCTTCATTTCTAATTATCATAGACTCATCCTCTCTATTCCTTCACATGTTCAACAAGTTGTCTCACTTCATACGCTGAACCAGCCTATCCTTTTTGATATCCAGCCATTCCCTGGTTTTCAAGAGGCGATACATTGTTATTCGCCCGATTCTAAAAACTAGAAGTTTCCGATGTGATATGATTTCTTCAGATTGTTATCTGCCCATTCTTGATCATCACGTCATTCTTGGGCAGATATATTTCAGAAATCATTCATATTTCTCTGCCCAGCAAAGCCGTTTCGTATTAGTTTGGGCAGAAAAATCACAAAAAAGTATCGATTTTCTCAGTCCATATCATGCATTTTTTATTGGCATGGGCAGATAAATTGCAAAAAGAAGCTGTTTTTCTCAGTCCATGTCATCGATTTATGTTGCTTTGGGCAGATAAATATATAATAATTTGAAAAAAATGTGCTTATGTTGTATGATACCCATGTGCTCCTGTTGCATCCGCAGCATTATGATGTTGATGATGAGAAACGTTCATTCTTTTTGAAACAACGTTTGCAATAACGGTAAGTCTATTTGTTATATCAGCACAACCCATTGCGAGATAAAATCGAACCGTTCCTCCTGCAGAACCAAATATGAATTTGCCATTATAACTGACAAACCATGATATATTCCTCTTCGTTCTCATCAATGATCTGAAAACCAACTTTTTGATACATCTTCACCGCATAATTCTGTTTTTGAACAGCTAATGAAGCTTGCTTATAACCACATGCTTTCAATTCGTCCAACATCTTTTTCATCAGTTCTGTGCCAATTCCGAAATTTCGATATTCTTTCAAAAGAGAAATCGCAAAGGACGGCGTTTCATTATCAACATGACCATAGTCATCCATAATACGAACCCATACAGCCCCGACTACTGACTCATCAGCCTCAGCCACAAAGCATATGTCACCTGTTCTATTTCCAAAGTCCTCCACATACACCTGTAATTCCGGCTGATGAATAATTTCTTTTGGTGGTGCCTCTACTCCTTCCGGAATAAATATCGCCTCATATAAAAAGGTATCCAATACCTTTACTTCTTCTTGTTTTAACTTTCTTATGATGTAGTCCATAAAAATCTCCGCGTTATCAAGCTCTTTCCTTCGTTTACACCATTTGCGTCATTTTTATCATTGCTTGTTTCTTTACCCGTATGTACAGGATTGCCGCCAATACCCAGGCGCAGAGGATCGTCAGTACTCCGGTTTCGCTGACAAAATACATTTTGTTGTCGCCTGCCGTGATGATGCCAAACACTGCCTGATCGTAGTTATTGTGCGCTGCATGGAGAAAGGCCGCAGGCCACACGCTGCCACTCTCCAGCGTCAGCAGCCCCGCCATCACGCCCACTGGGAAAATACACAGCACAAAAGCGGGCAGCTGATACCACAGGGGCGTGCCCGACATATAGTCTCCGCCGATCAACAGGGGCAGATGCCAGCAGCACCAGAACAGACTGGAAATCAGCAGGGTTTTGTTTAGCCCCAGCCTCTCGTACAGCGCAGGAACCATGAAGCCCCGCCAGCCGATCTCCTCTCCCAGAGCGGACAGTATGGAAATAAAGGTGCCAATCACCAGAACGGGCAGAAGATCCTTGAGAATGACCGTCAAGGAGACACCGTGATAAGCGAAATTCTCTGGGTAAAGCAGCCAGTACACAATGTAGGGAACCAACAGATAAACCAGCGGCAGCAGGCATCCCAGCAGCACATAACGCAGCTTGCATATTCGGAAACCGCCCCGCGCAAACAGTTTCTTCACAGAGAAAGGTTCACCGTTTTCCCGGAAAGAAATGCAGTTTGCCACGGTAGCCGCCATTGCGGGTATCCACATCAAAACCAGATAGAGCCACTCCGAACCGCCCCGGCAGATCAAAGTTTCCATCACCGCAGATATGAGGATCACGATTGTGAAAAAGCTGATCAACGCCCATTTTCCATAATTCCTGTTTTCAATCTTCATGTTCATCAAATTCCTCCTTGTCTCCGTAAGCCCAGTAGATTAATATGTCTTCCTTCCTCTCTTCAATCTGGAAGTTGCAAAACAGATATAAAATAATGAATGTGCTCCTGTATTTTTTGATGAATCTCCGACTCCCGGTCAGGTTCTCTATCATAAACCTGAAGTAATACAGAAATAGGTGCTGTATATTCGAAAGCTAATAGTTCCGGATCATCCATTTGTATCAGATCTCTTTCTGCCATTCCCCGGAAAATTGTCGTATAGATGGATACAATGTTAGAATGAAAATATTTTTCTGCCAATGCTTTTATACGTTCATTTCTGAATTGCTCCATGGTAAGTAGTTTTCTCACTCTCCTCACCATTTCATCGTGCATGGTAAACCACAGCTGACGTAGTGACAGCTCTGTCAGTTTATCCAGGCTATCCGGAACAACGATACTCTCCGTATTACCGAAATTTTCACTGTAATACTGCTCGACATGATCGATCAGTGCATCCCATAATGCCTCTTTGCTCTCGTAATGTTTATACAGTGCGCTTTTGGTGACATTCAGCCGATCTGAAATATCCTTTAGAATTGTACTGTCGTATCCTTTTTCAGCAAAAACAATCAGTGCGGTATTCATGATCTCTTGTTTTGTAATCTTCATAGTGATTTTTCTCCTCATGACAAAAGTTACCCGCAAGTCACTTTCATTATAGTGACCTACGGGTAACTTGTCAATCATTCGTACAGTTCAAACATTCACTGATGGCGGAAGAATATACATCAATTACTTGCCGCGTTTCCGGTATAAAGCTGATAATACTTTCCTTTCTCTGCCATGAGCTGGTCATGATTTCCGCGCTCAATGACACGCCCCTGTTCGAGAACGATAATGCAGTCACTGTTGCGAACGGTAGAGAGGCGGTGTGCGATGACAAACGTGGTCCTGCCCTTCATCAGACGATCCATGCCCTCCTGTACAATGCGCTCTGTACGGGTATCGATGGAACTGGTGGCCTCATC